>CAIYQA010000046.1 GCA_903928175.1 uncultured Spartobacteria bacterium
CACGGCGAAGTGCAGCAAATTGACGCCCAGATTTTGAATGTGGAAGGGTTTGAAGAGCAAGCCGAGATGATCCCCAGCGTCATCCAGACCGAAAAATATCCGGTCAAGCCGATGTATCTCGACGAAGCGGTGCTCCAGCTGGAAGTCTCCGACCGGCCGCTGGTCGTCTTCACGAATGCGGAGTCCAACAAGATCAACGTGGTCTATCGCCGCAAAGACAAACGCATCGGGCTCATTGAGCCGAGCTTCGCCTAGGCGCGACTCGCCCCCACCGAGGACCCCGGGATGAGACCCAAAGGAAAATACAAGACGCTTACCGTCGGTGAATTCTACACCCGCTATGCCGAGGAGCTCTCGCTGAGTCTCCTCGGCTCGGCGGTGGGTCTCGACCGGATCATCAAGGAGCCGACCATCAACCGTCCGGGTCTGGCGCTCTCGGGCTTCTTCGATTATTTCGCCGCAAAACGCATCCAGGTGCTCGGGAGCGCGGAGCTGGCTTACCTGCGCAAGCTCACGGCGGAGCAAGTCCGGGAGCGCATTAAAGAAGTCGTCCGCCGGCGCATTCCCTGCCTGGTTGTGGCGCGCGGAAGCCGCCCGCCCAAGCATTTGCTGGAGGTGGCGGAAGCCGGGGGCATTTCCGTGTTCCGCACTTCGATGGTGACGATGAACTTTATCAACGCCGCCACCCTTGCGCTGGAAGACGAGTTTGCCCCCACCATCACCGAGCACGGCAGCATGGTCGATATCCTCGGCGTGGGCACGCTGGTGCGCGGTTCCGCCGGGATCGGCAAAAGCGAATGCGTGCTCGGGCTGTTGGAGCGGGGCTACCCGCTGGTCAGCGACGACGTCACCCGGCTGCGCTTGCTCGACGGGCGCCATCTCGTCGGCACGGCGCCGGAGTTGACCCGACACCACATGGAGGTGCGCGGGGTCGGGATCATCAACGTCTCCTCCATGTTCGGCATCCGGGCCGTGCGCGTGGAAAAGATGCTCGACTTGATTGTTACGTTAAAAGACTGGCAAGATTTGGAAGAGCCGGATAGAATAGGCCTCAACCAACAATTTCACGAGATTTTGGGCGTTCAAGTACCACATATTACCATCCCCGTGCGCATCGGTCGCGACCTATCCCGCCTCGTAGAGGTCGCGGCACTGGATCGCAAGCTCAAGAGCATGGGGCAGGATAGTGCGAAGGAATTTAACGACCGGCTCTTGAATTCAATGCAAAGAAAACGGTGATGGGCCTTTTAAGCCGGAAAACCACAACGAATCAGGATCAAACGATCGCCAAAGAGTTCACAATTTTGAACCGACTCGGGCTGCATGCGCGCCCCTCGGCCATGTTTGTGAAAATTTCCAACCGGTACAAGGCGGAGGTGTGGGTCGAAAAGGACGGCGAACAAGTCAATGGCAAGAGCATCATGGGCCTCATGATGCTGGCCGCCGGGCAAGGCTCCAAACTGCTCGTGACCTGCGAAGGTCCCGACGCGGAACAGGCCTTGAACGAAATCGAAGCGCTCGTCCTGCGGCGCTTTGATGAGGAATAATTCCTTTTTTGCGAATCGCCCCAGACGGGCTCCCTTGACCCCCTGCCCCACGACAACAGGGCAATGTTCTGCTATTTTGCGTACTTAATCCCTTGCAGGAAGTCGTGTTTGGCGCAAAAATCCCCTTCGCGTGAACCGATCCCGGTTCCCCAATCCCAATGAGCGAAACCCAGCAACGCATTGAACGACGGTTCCACGGTGTGGGCGTTTCGCCCGGCATTGCCCGGGGAACCGTATTCGTGCTGCGCCCCGAGGACGAGGAGCCGCCTTCGCGCCGCATTGAGGAATGGGAGGTGCCCGGCGAAATTTCCCGTTTTGAAGCCGCGCTGGTCAAAACGCGCGAGCAAATCCTTGAAATGCAGACGCGCATCGCGGGCGCGATCGGCGCCAAGGATGCGAGCATCTTCGACGCCCACCTGCTCGTCGTGGAGGACCGGACGCTCATCGACGAGGTGCTGCGCACGCTTTCGCGCGACCTCTGGAACATCGAGTATGTCTTCCAGCAGGTGGCCAACCGCTATTCCAAGACCCTCAGCGAAATCGACGACCCGTATCTGCGCGAGCGCGCCTTGGACATCAATGATGTCTGCCGCCGCGTGGTGCGCAATTTGATGGGGCGCGACGCCAAGACTCCCGCGCAAATCGAGGTACCCCACATCCTCGTCGCGCATAACCTGACCCCGTCGGACACGGCGCAACTCAACCGCCATCTCGTGCTTGGCTTCGCGACGGATGTCGGCAGCCGGACCTCGCACACGGCCATCATGGCCCGCTCGCTGAACATCCCGGCGGTCGTCGCGCTGCACAACATCAGCGAATCGCTTCTTACGGGTGACCAGATCCTCCTGGACGGCTACAGCGGGATGGTGATCGTCAACCCGACCGACCAGACGCTCTGGGAATACGGCGAACTCGAGGTCAAGAAAACCGCCGTAGAGGACAAGCTCGAGGAGCTGCGCGAAACCGCCTCCACCACCCTCGACGGGCGGCACATCACCCTTTCGGCCAATATCGAAATGCCCGGCGACGTGGAGCTCGTCAAACAAAGCGGCGCGGAGGGGATCGGGCTCTACCGCACCGAGTTTTTCTACCTGAACAAAGAGGATCTGCCCAACGAGGAGGAGCAATACGAAAACTACTGCGTTGTGTCGCGCGAGATGAACCCGCAATCGGTCATCATCCGCACGCTCGACCTCGGCGGCGACAAATTCATGAGCGCGCTGCAACTTCCCTCGGAGTTGAACCCGTTCCTGGGCTGGCGCGCCATCCGGTTCTGCCTGGAGCGCGTGGATGTCTTCAAGACGCAGCTGCGCGCCATCCTGCGGGCAAGCGCATTGGGTAATATTCGCATGATGTTCCCGATGATCTCCGGCGTGGACGAACTCCGGCGCGCAAATGCCGTGTTGGAGGAATGCCGCCAGGAACTCCGCGCGGAGGGACTCCCGTTCAACGAGGAAATGGAAGTCGGCGCGATGATCGAAGTGCCGAGCGCCGCGCTCGTGGCCGACCTGCTCGCCAAAGAGGTCGATTTCTTCAGTATCGGCACCAACGATTTGATCCAGTACACCATCGCCGTGGACCGGATCAACGAGCGCATCGCCCATCTTTACGAGCCGACGCATCCCGCCATCATTCGGCTGATCAAAATGATCGTCAACGCCGCGCATGCTCACAACCTGTGGGTGGGCGTCTGCGGTGAGATGGCCGGGGAGATCGCGCTCACGCCGCTGCTGGTGGGCCTGGG
>CAIYQA010000047.1 GCA_903928175.1 uncultured Spartobacteria bacterium
AGCCCCTTCGGGGCGAGAGGAATGCGACAAATTAAACCGAAACTGGTCTAGCCCGGTGCCGTAGCACAACCCGGGACGTCAGCCGTTTCAACGGCTTCCTTTTGCCGAGCGAACCGAAGGTAAGCCGTTGAAACGGCTTTTGCCATGTGCGAGCGCTCACCGGGCTAAAGCCCGGTGTTAATGAAATAGGCAAGCTGGATGCCCCCGACGCGGTGAATGCGCGATCTTATCGTGATAAGATATGTGGGGAGTTTGAAAAATAGGCCCCCCTTTGCACAGGTTTCCAGCGCTGCCTCTGCGGCAACTGCCGACGCCCGCCGCGCCGATGTGACCTTTCCGGCTCTTCCACTCTGTGTCTCCTGCGTTATTCTCTTTTCCTGATTTCCTGATCCTCTTCTGCCTTGGATCACCGCGCCAGCACGAAGGTGAAGCGTTCCCGGGTTTTGGGAAAGTCGATGCGGATGCGCTGGGGTTGGCCGGGGGCTTGGCTGAGTTGCGCGGTCCACGGGCGCACGGCTCCCTCGGGGGAGCTGAGCGTGGCGCTCGGGGCATCGATCCGGGTCTCCAGCGCGGCAAAAACCTCCCGCAGGGCAACCCAGTTCCCCAAGCGTCCATGGGCGTGTTTGGGGTCGCCCTGCCATTTTCCCGTGGCACCGGCGAAAACGCCTTCCGCGCGGGCAACGTCGCCCGCTTCGCTCAACCGCATGAGAGGCACACCGGGTCCGGCGACAAAATCGAGTTGGAAATCTTGCAAACCGTTGCCGCTCAGGATGGTTTCCCCGATGATCGAGTGTTTGGGGGTGGTGTATTGAAGCTGGCCCTGGGCGTTTTTCCAATGGGAGCCGGGGGCGGGGAACTCGCGGGCAGTCTGGCAGGCGGCAAGGGAGCCGAGCAGCAGAGCCGCCATCAAGGGACGGAACTTCGGGTTCGGAATCATGCACGGCAGGTTAACCATTTTCGATGGAATACGAAAGAAGAGTCTTCCAGATTACATTGCGCCGATTATACTGCACAGCCTATGCAAGCTCCCCCCCGGTTGGAAGAGGATTCGATGGGGAATATGGAAGTCCCCGCAGATGCACTTTATGGCGCCTCCACGCAGCGTGCCGTGTTGAATTTCCCGATCTCCGGATACCGGTTCAGCCGGGATTTCATCCGGGCGTTGGGGTTGATCAAATGGGCCGCCGCCGAAGCCAATTTGGAACTGGGCCTGCTTGATGAGGAGCGGGTCACGCTTATTTCGCAGGCAGCGGAGGAGATGATCAAGGGAAGCCTTGATGCGCATTTTCCGGTGGATATTTTCCAGACGGGCTCTGGAACGAGCACCAACATGAACGCCAACGAGGTGATCGCAAACCGGTGCTGCCAGCTCGCGGGCAAACCGATCGGCTCGAAGGATCCGGTGCATCCCAACGACCACGTCAACATGGGGCAGTCGAGCAACGACGTCATCCCCACCGCCCTCCATGTGGCTGTCGGCGAATCGCTGCGCAACGGCCTTATCCCGGCCCTGGAACGGCTGCACGATTCGCTGGAGCGCAAGGCGCTGGAATTTTGGAATGTGGTGAAAATCGGGCGCACCCATTTGATGGACGCCACCCCCATCCGGCTCGGGCAGGAGTTCAGCGGTTATGCCCGGCAGATCGAGTTTGGCAAGCTGCGCGTCGGCAATGCCGTCTGCGCAATTGAGGAAGTGGCCTTGGGCGGCACAGCCGTGGGCACGGGGCTCAACTGCCACCCGGGGTTCCCCTCCAAGGTGCTCCACCATCTCTGGAACCGGACGGGGATTCCCTTCCGCGAGGCACGCAACCACTTCGAAGCGCAGGCCTGCCAGGACGGGATTGTGCAGGCCAGTGGTCAGCTCAAAACTGTCGCCGTTTCCCTCTTTAAGATCGCCAACGACATCCGCTGGCTTGGGGGCGGCCCGCGCTGCGGCCTGGGAGAAATCACCCTGCCCGCCACCCAGCCCGGCAGTTCCATCATGCCCGGAAAGATTAACCCGGTGATGTGTGAGATGCTCATGCAGGTCTGCGCGCAGGTCATCGGGTCCGACGCCACAATCACCTGGGCGGGCGCGAACGGGAATTTCGAGTTGAACACGATGATGCCCGTGCTGGCCTACAACATTTTGGAAGCGATCCGGCTGCTTACCAACGCGATCGAGACGTTCCGCAGCCGTTGTGTGGAGGGGATCATCGCTGACAAGGAACGGTGCGAGGCACTGATTGAGATCTCGATGGCGATGGTGACGGCCCTCACGCCGATGATCGGCTACGACCGCGCGGCGGAGATCGCCCGGGAAAGCGCCGAGAACGGCCGCACGATCCGGGAGATTTGCCTGGACTGGAAGGTGCTGCCCGAAGAGAAACTCGCCCAGGTGCTCGACCCGGCGACGATGACCGGTTCCCGCTAAAATCTATCTGGAACTCAGGAACTCAGGAACTCAGGAACTCAGGAACTCAGGAACTCAGGAACTCAGGAACTCAGGAACTCAGGAAAAGCATTCTACCGGGTCCTCCCGAGCTTGCGAGGGACCTCTCAAGTTATTCCAAACTGCATGAGTAGAACTGTTTTGCATCCCTTGTGAGGTCTCTCGCTGCGCTCGAGATGACAAGCACGGTGGCCGCCTTTTCCTGAGTTACCTATGTTCTGACTGCGCCCTTTTCCTGATTTCCTGAGTTCCTGATGCTCTTCTGCCTTTAGTGCAGCCGGACCGGGGCGTGATTCAGGCGCACCCAAAGAGCCGCTGTTCTAAAAAAAAGCCGTAAGCTGGTGGTGCGTTTTCGGGAAGATCGGAGTGACCGAACGCATCTGGAGCCATGCGAGAAGCCGTTATCAGCGGGTGTTTGCGCCAG
>CAIYQA010000048.1 GCA_903928175.1 uncultured Spartobacteria bacterium
AGGCACACGGCGCCCACTTGCCGGTTTCGGTGGACGACGCCACGGCCAGCTACTTTTCACGGAAAATCGCGGAAAACACCGGCGCGATCCTGCTGCCGGCGATCACCTACGGATTCGCCGACGAAATGGCCGGCTACCCGGGCACCTTGGGGGTGCGCGCGGAGACGCTGATGGCCGTGGTCGAAGACCTCTCCTGCGCCCTTTGCGGGCACGGATTCACACGCCAGATTTTTCTGAGCGGGCACGGCGCCAACAAGGCTGTGGTGGAGCTTGCGTTCTGGCGGATCTGGAACAAGCATCCCGAGCTGCGGGCCGTCTGCTGGAATTACTGGACCGAGGCCGGTTTGACCACCATTCATCATGCCGACAAGGGGGAAACCGAGATCGCCCTGGCTGTGGGACTCCCCGCGCAAATGGAAAAAGCGGGCAAATTTCATGTCCAGAAGCCTTGGTACAAAATCCGCTCCCGCAGCGAACTGGATCCCGTCTCGGGCGGCGTCAATGGAGACCCCACCGCAGCCTCGGCGGAAGAAGGGGCAAAAATGCATGATATCGTCATTGCCCGGCTCTCGGAAAAAGTCCTGGAGATCATTGCATCCGAAACCCGGGACTGAAATTTATGAAGAAAATCAAAGTTGGGTTTCTAGGCGGAGGTTCCTTCGCCTCGGTTCTGATTCCTTCGTTTCAAGCGCATCCATTGGTCGAGGATATTTATCTGGCGGAAGTGCTGCCTGAGCGACGCAAGCTGGTGGCCGAACATTTTGGAATCCGCCACACCTTTTCAGGAGTTGAGGATCTCTGTGCCAGCGATTGCGACGCGGTGCTGGTCTTCACGCAGCGCCACATGCACGGCCCCCATGCGCTAGCCGCATTGGAAGCGGGAAAACATGTTTACTGCGCCGTACCGGCAGCCAGCTCTGTGGACGAGCTCCATGCCCTCTGCCGGAAAGTTCAGGAGACCGGGCTGATTTATATGATGGGGGAGACCAGTTATTATTACCCGGCTCAAATCCTTTGCCGGGATCGCTTCCGCAAAGGCGACTTCGGCCACTTTGTGTACGGAGAAGGGGAGTATCTCCATGACATGAGCCACGGTTTTTACGAGGCGTTCAAAAACTCGGGCGGGGATCAATGGCGGCGCGTTGCGGGAGTTCCTCCGATGTTTTATCCCACCCACTCCACCAGCATGATCCTCGGTGTTACCGGAGCGCGCATGACCCAGGTCTCCTGCCTCGGGTTTCGAGATCGGGAGGACGATGAGGTCTTCGGCGAAGGCAGGAATTTCTGGGACAATCCGTTTAGCAATCAAACGGCCCTCTTTCGCACCTCCGATGGGGGCATGGCCCGCGTGAACGAGTTTCGCCGGGTGGGAATGGGCGCAGGCAACTCCGTCCGGCTGAGCCTGTTTGGCACCCGGGCCACATTCGAGCAGCAAGCCGATGATCACCACGTCTGGACCACCCACGATCATCAACGGGAATGCCTGGACGATTGGATCGAATGCGCCGACCTGCGCATTCCCGAAGGCCGCCAAATCGATCCCGCCATCGCCCTGGACCAGCAGGGGTTCCAAGCCGATTTCCGCAGCGCTTACGCCAAGGTCCATCCCATCGACCGCCTCCCTGCCGCCCTCCGCGCAAGCGACCACAACGGCCATTACGGTTCCCATCACTTCCTGGTGGACGACTTTCTGAAGGCTGCGGTTTTTGGGCTTTTACCGCCGGTGCATGTCTGGGAGGCGGCGAAGTACACCGCCCCCGGACTCATTGCCCACCAGTCTTCGCTCCAGGAGGGAACCCGGCTGGAGATTCCCGATTTCGGCGGGCCTGGTCCGAACTGGGAGATGCTGGAGGCGCACATGCCACACGTGGCCTGAATTTTCCCGGGAAGCGAGGAGCCGAGGACCAACGCATCATATGGGAAACTCCGGAAATTGGAGGCCCAAACTCGGTCGTGGCTGACAGGGGCGGCATGGCCGATCGTGAATGTGCACACCGTCACGGATTCGTTGCCTTTTTGCAAGGTGACATTAAAAGGGAAGCGCTGCTCACAGGGCCATATTTTAGGGCACAAACCGGCTACCCCGCCAGCCCAAAAACCATCGGCGAGGCCATTCGCAAGCGCCGCCTCGACCTTGGTCTTAAACAGCGAGAAGCCGCAAAAATGATCGGGTGCAACTACCTTACCCTCGTGAACTGGGAGAAGGGACACTTCACTCCCAGGGTGAACCGCATGGCCGGGGTTGTTCGGTTCTTGGGCTACAATCCCCTGCCGACAGGAAGCACTATCGCCAAGCAACTTGTCGCCCACCGCAAAGCACGCGGGCTTACGCAGAAGAATTTCGCGCGTGAACTGGGGATTGACCCGAGCACGCTTGCGAAATGGGAGCGGGGTGAGCGGGAGCCAAATTGGGAATTTCTGGAACGCGTTCTTTCGAAAATGAAAGAGCGGCGTTGACGGCGAGCCGAAGGATTAAGGGAGGGAACCAGCAACTCGCCGTCTTCATGCGCATTCAGACTTCTTGTTGCTGCGATGCTTCGTTGTCCAGCCAACAAATAACAGAGCCCCCAATTGCGCATTCTCGAATTTCAAGGTGTGCACCGAAAAGACGGGCACGGGCGTGCATCAAATCGAAATCTACGCCCTTTGACATGGCCGACAGAATTTTGAAAGAGACGCCATCATTGGTTACCGCCAACGACATCACGCCATTGTATGCCTTACACTCGACCATGATATTGCGGGCGTAGGCGCGCTTGACTGCGTTATCAATTAATTCCTGCGCAATCCGATAAAGATGGATGGCGGAGGACTGTTCGTATTGGAAAAAATCATCATGCCGTATCTTGCACGAAATTTTGAACAGAGATGAGGTTCGATGGGCGAGGTCTTCGAGGGCCATAATGAGACCGCCGTGATCCAGTTCCAAGGGGTATGAACCTTTGGCAAGATTACGTGCGGTGGCGATGGATTCGGAAACCAATTGCGCTAATTCAATGACTCTATCGACTTGCGTATGTGATTCCGCACTGAGTTGCCTGCCCAGCACCCTTACCAGCAAGGCGATGCCCGTTAATTGCTGACCCAAGTCTTCGTGAAGGTGATGTGTCAGGCGACTCTGTTCGCGCTCGGTGTATTCAAAAAATTTCTGTTCGAGGCTCCTGCATTTGAGAATTTCGTTCCGCAAGGACTGACTGACTTCATTTTGCGCGCTGATATCAACGAGGATGCCCACTGCACCCATAAGCTTTCCCGTCTTGTCATGCATGGGTTTTACATGAGCCAGTGCAGCAACGTGCTGTCCGTTCTCACGTTGGAGAATGATCTCTGTGCCGGTGCATTCGGTACCTGTCTTCAAAACCAGCGCCATGCAGCACTGATCGTGCGCAATAGGTGAACCATCCAAGGCGAAAATTCGAGGAGAACCACAAAAACGATCCGCAGGGTTGTTCAAACTGGGGACGCGCCCCCATAACCGTACGGCGTGCTGGTTAAAGTGCGTGATCAGCCCGCAGGGATCGCAAGCATATGCAGGCACCGGCAAATTCTCCAGCAAATGAGCAAGCTCGGATTCGCTGTTTTGCATTGGCAGAGCCGAGTCGCGTTTGGATAAAAAAAACATTCGTACAATAATGTGCGTGAAAATATGCAGGCCAACTCAATGGCGCAGTTTTCCCGTGCCATGTATCCTGTAATGCGCAGAGCGCGGGATCTACATTCCAATGAGCATCTGCTCGCAGGTTTTCTCCATGTCAAAAACCCGCTCCAAAAAGGTCTGCTCTTGCATGGCATCCTGACCCGTCGGTTGCTGGGGCAGGAATATCTGGAAATGAGCGCCACCGTCAGCGCTGCGATCGACCGTCATGGTTCCGTTATGATGATAAACCACAAAGAAGCACGTCAGCAGGTTGAGGCCGTATTCTTTGGGATCACTACGCCGCACAAAGAATGGATCGAAGATGCAGTTTAGATTTGCGGCGGAAACTCCCGGCCCGTTGTCCGAAACGTCTATTGTCACCCCGGGGCGCCCCTTGTCATCCGTAGTGGCGCTCGTCGTTATGGTGATTCTGCCAGATGCCGGAACATTCGCGGATTCATCCGCAATGAGAAGATTGATGCCTTTCTCCAAAAGCACGCGGTTAGCTTGGATTTTAGGAACTTCTCCGGCATGAATTTGCAGTTCGATATTCTTTTCCTGAAGCGTCGCCCCGTGGCATTGGCTGGCGGACTGGATCAGTTCGTTGACTGCAACAGAATCAGCCACGGGAACGCCGACGGGTTCAGGGATTTCATTGATGTTTTGCAACAAGCCAACCATCTTGCCCATTTGGAGTTGGACGGTCTCGTAAAAGTCCCGCCAGTAATTCGGGTTGCGGAGATTGTTGATGTCCACATTCTCGCTTTGCAATTGGAAGGGAGCAAGGTCAAGAAAGGTCTTTACGGCTGTAAGAGAGTTGCGTAGGTGGTGGTTCAAACCAGCGGCAAAAACTCCGAGACTGAGCAAGCGATCGGTCATCATCAAGCGCTGCAGAGCTGACATCTTCTCTTTCATCAAAGAGTCCAGTTCCCGCTGCACCAGGAAAAATTCCATCCCGCGCTTGAGGGTCATCTCCATGATCGGCGGATCCCAAGGCTTGGTCACGTATTTGTAAATGGCTCCGGAATTGACGGCAGCGATTGCGGCATCGAGGTCCGAGTAGGCTGTTGCAAGGATCCGGAGCACCCGTGGCCGCGCGGCCCGCACTTTTTCCAAAAGCTCAACGCCGCTGCTGTTCGGCATGCGCTGGTCGGTCATGACAATTCCGAAACGGTCTTTGTTTTCGGAAAAAAGACTCCAGGCTTCTTCTCCGCTGGTGGCAACGACTACATCGAACGTGTCCGAAAAATAGGCTTTGAAATTGGATGCGGTCTGAATCTCATCGTCAACATACATCAGGGAAAATTTCCGGTAATTTTTAGTGTCATTCATGGCGTGGAATTAGTGGGTGAGGGTTTGTCTGGATAAAAGGTGATGATAAAGCGGCAGAACTCATTTTCCTGGCTCTCTACGCGGATGTCGCCCTGATGATTTTGTACGATCCGATAGCTTATGTTGAGCCCAAGGCCGACGCCTGACCCTACCGGTTTGGTTGTGAAGAAGGCGTCGAACACTTTTTCTTTTTCTGAGTTTTTGATTCCTTTGCCGTTGTCTTCACATGAGAGCAGAATCCTGCCATTTTGCAAGGCTGCTTCGACTTTGATTTTCTTTCGCGGGGCGGCTTTCTCCATCAAGCTGTCGGTGGCGTTCTGTAGCAGATTGATGAAGAGATGAATCAACTGGTTGCGGTTTCCCCAAGCTTCGAGGTCGTCCGCAATCCCGATTTCCAACTCGATCTCTGCGGGAATCTGAACGAACCGGGCCGATGTTTCGACGACCTCTTTCAGGCAAACACGATTAAAATTGCTCGTGTCGGGGTGGATGAACGAACGCAAACTGCTGATAATATCCGCGACGCGACGTATTCCATCCTGCAGATCGCGCAGAGGCAGGTTCAGCATCTCCCGGTCTTCAATCTGGATATTATTAAGTCTTTTCCCGAGCAAATGGGCCGCTGTGTTGGCGAAATTGAGCGGGTTATTGATTTCGTGCATGAGCCCGCTGCTTAATTGACCCAAAGACGCCATTTTTGCTTGGTGCACCAGTTGGGCTTCAGTTTCCTTGATCTGCTCCAAGGCGGCTTCCAACTCGCGCGTTTTGGTGGCTAGATTCTGTTGCAGTTGCTGCTGGTTGAGCAAGTTGCGGCAGCGGGCTGCGAGTTCACTGGAAGCAAAGGGCTTTGTCAAAAAGTCTGTTACCCCGGCTTCCAAGGCTTGCATCTTGGAATCCTCATCCGCCCGCGCGGTAAGGATGATGATTGGCACGCTGGCGGTGCGGGGCTCATCCCGTAAATGCCCGGTCAGCGTGATGCCGTCAATCCCGGGCATCATCAAATCGAGCAGAATCAGGGCAAAGTCATTTGCCCGTGCCAGTTCCAGAGCTTCGGTTCCATTGCGCGCTTCCCGGATGGAGTAGGCATTTTTTAACTGCGAGTGGAGGAAACGCCGCATTTCGGGCTCATCGTCCGCCACAAGCACCAGCGGTTTGCCTGCGTCCGTGTCCTCTAAAGATGCTCGTGTGTCATTGCCGCCGAGGACATGGGAGGGAAACAATTCTGCCCGCCGGTATAACTCGGACAGCCATTCGGATTGTCTCGGCGGAGCTGGCGTAGGCTCAGTTGTTTTTTCGAATTCCGTTTCCATTTCTTTATCTGCAGTGGCATCTACCGTCACTTGAATCGTCGTTCCTTTGTCGATTTTACTTTCAACAGAAACCGAACCGCCGTGCGCTTCTGCCAGTTCTTTCACAAGAGCCAGCCCAATTCCAACCCCTTGATAGTGGCGCGTGGCAGCGGCTTCTGCCTGCCAAAAGCGATTGAAAATCCGAGGCAGATCGGCAGGGGATATCCCCTTGCCAGTATCCTTGACTGTGATGGCGAGCAGGTTTTCCTGTAATTCCGCCGTCAGTGTGACCTTTCCGTTTTCGGGAGTGAATTTGAAGGAGTTGAAGAGAAGATTGAGGATGATCTTCTCCAGTTTGTCCCGGTCGATATGCACAAATGTTTCCCCCGGAACCCTGATATCGGTTTCAAAATGCAGCTTCCTTTGTGCGGCCATGGCAGAAACGGACTTTGCAATACCCTCTAAAAAGGGGGAAAACTCCACTTTCTCCCGCCGCACACGGATCGTGCCAGAGTCCAGCCGCACTAAATCCAGGAGGTCGTTGATGAGCCGCAACAACCGCATTGCGTTGTTGTACATGATGTCCAGCATCTCCACCTGTTCCTGTTCGGTGGAGGGAGGGTTCCGATGCCGCAGGCGCTCAAGCGGCCCGATGAGCAGGGTGAGCGGCGTGCGCAACTCGTGGCTGACATTGGCAAAAAAAGTCGATTTCGCGTGATCCAATTCCACCAATTTGGCGTTGGTCTCCTGAAGTTCTCTCTGTTTTGAATCCAGCTCCGCGCGCAAACCATATTCCTGGAAGCGGAAGCGGCCTAGAAAGTAGCTGCCGGTAACCACGATGACGCCTGTCAGCACGATAAAGTAGAAGTTGGCAAAATAGTCCGAAAGCGCACCTCCTCCATGAGCCAGACAGGCGATGCAATAGATAATCAGAGTGAGGGCAGTGGCAACGAAACTTTCGGTTACATCCACGAGGCTGACCCAGGAGATCCCGATCAACACCAAGTTCAACCCGGCGTAGTAGGGAGACCGGGCCCCTTCAGAAAAATAGATCATCAGGCTCAGGAAGATGGAGGGCAGCACAAAAGTGGCCATCGCTAGCAGGCGAAAAAAGCGTTGGCCAAGGGCCGTCTTCAGCAAGCCCCACAGGACGAACGCCAGCATTGCACAGAGCATCCGGAGCAGAAAAAAGAAGCCGAGTTTTTCCGGGTAAACAAAGTAATCCAGGAAAAAACCCACCGGCATGAGGGCGATCACCAAAATGCAGGCCGTCTTGGACCCCGTGATGCGAACTCCACGGTTGTATTCAAAATAGGCCGATGCGAGTTCTCTTTGGAAAGCTTCTTCGGGCACGTCGGCCAGAGCGGTCGAGGAAGCCTTTTTCACCTCTCCCCACGAAATCATTTGGGTTTGTTGACTTCGAGGAAGGCGTTGACCCCCGTAACATCACTCACCACCCGGCAGTTATCCGGGAAAGATTCTTTGGGAGCCAGGCTTTTGAGTTGTTCGCCGGTCCGGTAAATCAAGTGCCAGTCCAGCAGGTATTCCATCTTGAGACGATCTGGGTTGGAAGCATCCACATTCGTCGCCACGAGCAGGCCGCCAGGGGCCAACATTTCATAGAAGATTTCCAACAGGCGTTTGCAAATGCGATCCGAAAGATAATCGAAAAGACCGGCGCAATAGACAATATCATAGAGTCCACCGGCATCAGTCTCCCCAATCCGGGCGCCTTCCTTCAAAATCTGATGCACCGAACGCTTGATCATGTTGAGCCTCGTAGAACGGCGGTTCTTCATCTTGATATCGGACAAGATGCGGCCCGTCAGTTCGAGTGTCTCGTCATTGAAATCAAGCAGGGAGAACTCCGCGAGATCGGATACGTCCTCGTTGCTGAGAAATTTTTGCACCTCCTTGGCCGGGCCGCAACCGAGGTTGAAAATTTTTGTGGTCAACCCTTTTTTGGAGCGTTGGAGCGTGACCTTGCTGAGCATCTCCGTTAGGTAAATGATGCGGTTGCGGTGCGCTTCCGCCGGAGCCGCGCCCACGAAGTAATTGTTCACCATTTTGGCGAATAAAGAGGAACCCTCTACAGAATCCCGCAGGATCATATTGACCATCTCGTAATCCCCAGCGTAGCCCAGAGGCTTGCTATAAACCCGATGCACAAAGGGGGAACAGAGAATGAGCGGATGCATTTGCCGCCGGGCGTAGGCGCGGTGGACAGCGATGGCGTCTTCCTTCACGCTGCCCGCAATTTGCTCGAAGCGTTCAAAAATATCCTTGGTCACCGGAATGATCAGGCTGTTCAGCCTTTCAATAATGGCCAACTCCAGTTTATTACGCTCGGCGGAGACCGAGGAGCGGATGGCGAGTTCCACCTGTTCGAGCCAACGCCGCATGTCGGTAAGCAGCGTTTGCATGTCCGAAACAATCACCTTCATCTCTGGCGTGACCCGCTCGATCTTTGACCATTCGTTCAAGAGACCCTCGAAGTCGCTCGCCAGCCGTTCCACCTGGTTGGCCGGGGAGAGCAAATCCACATCAAGCCAGTTGTCCTCGTTCAGCGACGCTTCGCACACGAGCACGATGCCGGTGTTCACCATGTTGCTGACAATCCCCCGTCCGGAATACAGGATTTTCCCGCTCACGATGATTCGGAAGCTGCTTAGCACCTCGGAAAGTTGAAGGATGCTGTAGGGGTTGTACACCTCGAAGCTCACAGTGTAGCGCGTCATCCGCAACAATGTGCCGCGAACGGTCGCACCCTGGCTATTTTCACAGACAACAATACTGTCATTTTCGCTTTCAACAATCGGATCGCTCATAAATCGCAGGGAATTCTAACGGAAAAGCAACAGCCCTGGTTGGGCTCGTTGCGAACGGAGAGTGTGCCTTTCATTTTCTCGATCAGGCTCTTGCAAATGAAGAGTCCCAGGCCGGTTCCTTCCGATTTCGTCGTGAAGTGTTCCTCGAAAATCCGTTCCATGAGATCCGGAGAGATGCCCGGCCCATTATCCAGAACGGAAAATTCAACATGACCTTCCACGACATCCGCCATCAAAGCCACTCTTCCCGTTTGCGGTTCCACGGCTTCGATGGCATTGCGCAAAAGGTTCAACAGCACACGGGCCAGTGCAAAGCGATTGACGCATACTCGGGCATTGCGATTCTGGAGATGGATCGCCACCGCGACTTTGTTTTTTTGAGATTCGGAGCGAACCATGTTCACCGCAAGATCCACGATCCGATGGACGGCGACTTCCGAGGTCTCCAGGGGGCGGTTGCACTGCAGCGAACCGCTTTGCTCGAACAACCCGGAAATAAAACCCATCGCGCCGTACAGCAGGTCGCTGATATCGCGCATTTCTTCGCCAAAGTGCTCAGGGCTATGCGCAATCGAGTCACACAAAAATTCCGCTGCGGTGAGGGCCGTCATGACCGGGTTGGCTGCGTCGTGCAAAAACAAGGAAGACGCCCGCGCTTTTCGTTCCAGCTCCAATAGGCGTTGCAGTGGCACCGAGACGCATTCGGAAGCAGCATCTGTTTCTTGGCATTGCGACGGAGCCCCCGTCATCAGTTCCTCGATCCGCGATTTGAGCTTGTACCCATCGAAGGGTTTGTGCAGGTAATCCGACGCGCCGAGCCGCAACGATTCCTCTGCGGTTTTCATGGAGGCATACCCCGTGAGCACAATCACCGGAGCTTTTGCGCTCACGCCCCGGATTCCACGTAAAACATCCAAGCCGTCTCCATCAGCCAATCTCAAATCCAACACGACCAGAGAAGGCTGTAGAGTCTTGAAAAGATCGACTCCGGAACTGACGGTGGAAGCGGAATGAACCTCGTAGTCGGATTTGAGGAAGAGGCGCAGAGACGCCACCACCGAAGCGTCGTCTTCAACGAGCAAGACTTTTCTTCGCGTGCCTCTTTCCGGGTGCTGCAGGGAAAGGTCTCTCATAGGGTTTTCATCTGGACGAAATAGGCCGTAATATTACTGTCGCTTTTTCTTGGGGGCAACAGACCGCGACGAAGGGCCGATTGTGGCCTGAGATCGATTTATCTTCAAGGAGATTGCATCATATTTTCTCCGAGTGCCTGCTCATGGTGCGCCGAACGGACAAATTTTAAAAATTATAAATCAGGATGCCTGCCTCATCTCAAGAAACTTCCAATAATCAAGCTTGACGCAAGCCATCGCCTCAATCAGTAGGATGGGGTGTTTGTGGAAAACTCTGGTTTAGAGTCGGTTCCACCAACCTCCATAACAATCCCAAAAAACGCTTGTGAAAAGAACTTCATTGCTTTGCTCCACAGTGGCAATCGCTACCCTCCTCGGGTTTTCCCTTACCAGCCGGGCCGGGGACGAGACCTCATTCAAAGAAAACACCCCGGTTTCGACCGAGAAAGCGCCGCCTCTTCCAATCCACACGATTGAAGGTGTTGGAGGCCTTGTGATCACCCCCATTGCCTACCTCGTGAACCCGGGCCCCGCCGGGACAACCTTGGGGCTACCCTCGATTTCGACCACCTACGTCAACATCGGCAGAAAGGATCTAGAGGCGGCCGCCATTACCGAGACGCTCTTTGGACGCGTCGAGTTGGGCTACGGAATCGACCGCTTGGGAACCGGCACACTCCCGGACGATGTAAGGGCAGTCACGACCATCTCGATCCCTGACCACGTCATTCTGCATAATTTCAACGCCCGGGTGCTCGCATTGCCCGAAAACAGCTTCGATCTGCCACTTCCGGCTGTGACCATGGGGGCCTGCTACAAATACAACGAGGGCATCAGCGGCATTAACAACGACTTGGGAAACCTGCTCAACACGATTGGGTACAAGAGTAACAACGGAGTGGATTTCACGCTGACTGCCACCAAGGCATTTTCAAAAGTCTTGGGGCGTCCGCTGATTGCAACCGCGGGCCTAAGATGGAGCGAGGCAGATCAACTCGGTTTTTTCGGGTTTAGCAACAAATATCACACGACTTTTGAAAGCAACCTGGCCTACGGCATTACCGACTGGCTCTGGCTCGCAGTCGAGTTCCGGGGCAATGCGGACGCCTACCAGCACATCGCCAATCCGAATGGCGGAGCCCTTGTTGACCGCGCTGACAACTGGTGGGCAGTGGGCGTCACAACGCTCCTCAGCCGACACGCTACCGTCACCGTCGGCTGGGGGCGCCTTGGCCCGGTAATCAACACTACCGAAAATAAATGCCTGGGGTTCCAGGTCAAATACGAGCTTTAGTGGTCTGTCAGCGAATCCGTTGGCCCCGATGACGGCGTTGACTTGGGGTGCGCCATTGAAAATGATGATGCGTCATAGCCAAGGAGAGTCGCGTTTCTCACCCGGTTCGCAGCGGGATTTTGATTGGGGCTGTAAAACAAATCTCTGCGAGGTTGACGGGGACGAGCACTGGATGGAGGAGGGCCCGTGTGTTGGAGCGTTCGGATGGTAAGGCGCAAGCCGCAATCGCGCGGCCTCTGTAGCCCAGAAGCTTTCTTTGGTGCTTATTTTTCGGTTGGGCGTGCTTCGCATGGCCTATGGTATGCGTTTGCCTTGCTCGCCCCTTTCGTTGCCGAGCAAACTACTTGCCGGGCGGGATGCGTCCGACGGAAAGTGGGCAAATCCAAGATAAGCCGTTGAAACGGCTTTTTGCCGCATGCGGCTTTTCACCGGGCTAAAGCCCGGTGTTAATGAGAGCGGATTACCCATGAGTCACAAATTTTGTGACAATACAGATCGCCTTTCCTAAGGCATAAGGCATAATCTTTCCGAAATGGCTCCCTTGGAAATTAAAACAATGAAGATTTCAAACAGATTGAACGCAGTCCTGGCCGCACTTCTAATGGTTGGCATGGCTGGCCCTGCCGGGGCTCAACCCGGTGTTGGCCAGTCGGCGGCCCAGCGGATGGCCCGGTATAATGTCGTGTGGACCAGCCCTTCAAAGGATGCCTCCGGGGTCATGCCTTTGGGCAATGGCGATCTTGGAGCCGGGGCTTATGCCATTGAGAACGGCGATCTTTATTTGTTGCTTTCAAAAAGTGATGCCTTCAACTCCACGGGGCGCCTCTACAAAACCGGCCGGGTCCGAATCTCGCTGAATCCCAACCCGTTCACGGCAGGCAAACCCTTCCGGCAGACCCTCGATCTTCCCACGGCTTCCGTCCAGATCGAAGCCGATCAAGTCCGGTTCCGGATCTGGGTGGACGCAAACCGGCCGGTATATCATGTGGAGATTGAGTCGCCCCGGGATCTTGCGGTCACGGCTCAGCCCGAGTTCTGGACACGCATGGACAAAACCCCCGATACCCGGGTGGACCGGGGCGACCAGGTCCTTTGGTATTTTTCCAATGGCAAGGCCAGTTCCTTTCCCGCGGCCCTGGCGACCTTGAAGAAGTCCTGGGGAGTCGAAGTGTCCGACACCCTTTTGCCCGATCTCTACCGCTACAATACCTTTGGCAATTTGCTGGAAAGCCCTTCGCTGCGGCTTGCCGATGGGAAGCTTGCCGGGCGCGGGCGCAAATTCGACCTCCGCATCCACTCGCTGACGATGCAGACGCCCGACCCTGGCCAAGAGTGGGTCAACGGCATCCGTGCGTTGGCCAGCAAGCCGGTTGACCTCAAGGGGGATTGGGACCGGCATTGCCAGTGGTGGCAAAACTTTTGGGACCGCGGCTGGGTCATTGCCTCCGACCGCACCCTTCCCGAGGATGCCCGCGAGCGATTCAACGGGGAGGTCAATCCCGGAGACCCCAGCCAGCCTCGCTATATGCAGGGAACTCGCGAAGAAAAGGATGGAGCGGCTTTGGTTGCCCAGAGCTACAATATGTTCCGGTTTTACATGGGCGCCCTGAGTCGTGCCCGGTTTCAGGCCAAATTCAACGGCGGGCTATTTACCCAGCAACTCCGTGTCCCGCAGAAGCCCAAGTTTATTCCGGCAGAACAACTTCCGGACGGAATGTGGCTGACGCACGAAGATAATCGGTCCTGGGAGCCGTATTTTACCTCCCAAAACCAGCGCCTGCTCTACTGGCCGCTGCTGATGAGCGGCGATGCCGATTTGATGAAGCCGTTCTTTGAGCATTATTGGCACGTCCTGGAGATGCGGAAAGCAATTACCCGGGGTTATTTTGGCCATGAAGGGGCGTTCTACCGGGAAAACATCGACCCGGTTACGGGCAGCGATGGATTGCAGCCGGTACCGAAGGTCAAACCCGGGGAGCCTTACAAAGGCGACTGGCTGACCTTCCATTTCACCAGCGGGTTGGAAGTGGCGGCCGTGATGATCGACTATGTCCATTACACCCAAGACACCAAGTTCCGCGACGAGCGCCTGGTGCCATTTGCCCGTGAGATCCTCCTGTTTTTCGACCAGCACTACCCGCGCGATCCCAATGGGAAGCTGCACATGGAACCTTCCCAAGCCATTGAGACCTGGCTCTATACCATTAACCCGACCACCGATGTTTCCGGCCTCCGGTTTTGCCTCGACCAGCTCCTTGCAATGAAAGCCGGTACCGCCGAGGACCAAGCCCGCTGGAAGCGATTCCGGGGGGAAATCCCCGAGGTGCCGACCCAAAACATCAATGGACATCAAGCCATTGTTCCCGCGGAAAGCTGGAAAAAGCCCAATTGCAACATGGAAACTCCCGAGATTTACCCGTTGTTTCCCTTCCGTTGCTACGGCCTGGCCCTTGGGAGCAAGGACGTTGCCGAGTGGACCATGCAGAACCGGGCTTTTAAGGATACCTTCGGCTGCCGCTGCTGGACTCAGGACCAGATTGGCTGGGCATGCGCCGGAAATGCCGCAAAGGCTGCCACCGGATTGGTCCGGCGTTTCCGTGCGGCCTCGGCCGCCTTGCGCTTCCCGCTCTATGGCAATGATGTTACGGACGGGGTTCCGGATTTGGACCATTTCGGCTCTGGGTCGCTTGCTCTGCAGCGGATGCTGGCCCAGGAAGGCAATGGGAAGATTTATCTCCTGCCTGCATGGCCGGGGGAATGGGACGCTGATTTCAAGGTGCACCTCTCCCAAGGAGTGGTGATTACCGGAACGGTGAAAGAGGGCAAGCTCACCCAATGGGATATCACTCCCAAAACCCGCAAGGCCGTTGTAATCCTTTGCGAACCGGGTTCCATCAAAGCCGGGCCGGAGAGGCCAGCCCGCTGAGGTCATGGCGCAATTGTCCGGTGCCGCATTCCTTCAGGATTTCGAGCGATTGCGATTGCGAAGATTTTTTTGGGGCGCCGCCCCGTGCCAATGGCATATGGTGAGAAAAACACGCAAAAGACTTGAAAGCTAACGCGATCTAGCTCAATGCTCCTCCATGCTCGCCGCTGACCCCTGCCCTGAATGAACGCCTCTTTCTCTCCCTCGGGTGTCTGCCCGAAGCCTTCCGTCCCGCTGCGAACCCGAATGGCCTTCGGAGCGGGCGGTTTTTCCTCAGCCTTCATCATGCAGGTCTTTTTTATCCTGGTTTATCCCATTTACCAGGTGGGGCTGGGGCTGAACCCGGGGTGGCTGGGATGGGCTTTGACCGCTCCGCGGCTTCTGGATTTCTTTATCGATCCCATCATCGGCAACTTCTCCGATAATCTCTCGACGCGCTGGGGCCGGCGCCGTCCCTTGATTATGTTCGGCGCAGGATTTTGCGCGATGTCTCTTCCGCTGCTTTGGATGCCTCCCTCCCACGAGCCAAGGATGATGCTGGCGTATTTTGTGGTGATGAGTTGCCTCTACACCTTTGGCTACGCAACCTTCGAAGTCCCCTACACCGGATTGGGCTACGAGTTGACCGACGACTACGACGAGCGAACTCGAGTTTTGGCCTGGCGAATGTACATGGGGTTGGCCGGCGTTCTGCTCTCCTGCTGGACCCTCAAACTCTGCTTTTTGCCCATCTTTGGAAGCGAAGTCAAAGGAGCGCCCTGGGTTTCGCTCGGAATTGGACTTTGCATTGTGATCGGCGCACTGGTGACGGTGTTGGGGGTCAAAGAAAAGAATTTGAAGCGGCAGCCGGAAGTGCGGGTCTTGGAAGCGATCCAACTCACCCTCAAGAACCGTCCCTTTATGAAGTTGATGGTGGTGAATATGATCATCCGGATCGGGATCGTCGCCATTGGCCCGATTATTTATTACATCAATGCGTTTGGCGTCTGCCGGAGCGAGAATTTCCAGGCCAGCAAGGATTTCGCCTCCCAGATCACCGGCTTAAGCGGCACCCTCATTGTCCTCGCCAGTTATTTTACCCTGCCGGCGGCAGTTTGGATTTCAAAACAGGGCAGCAAGCGGTTTTCAATGGGGCTTTGCCTGGCGGTTGCAGCCTTGGGTTCGGCCAGCTTTTGGTTCACTTTGGATCCGCGCTGGCCCTATCTGCAACTCGTTTCCGCCGTGGTCTCCAGCGCCGCGATGAATGGGGTATGGCTTTTGATGAGTTCCATGGTGGCCGATATTTGCGATGAAGATGAGCTGCTCACCGGGATGCGTCGCGAGGGGGTGTTCGGAGCGAGCTATTCGGTGGTCGAAAAGCTGGCGGGCGCCATTGCCACAGGCTTCGGGGGATGGCTGCTGCTGGCCCTGGGCTACGATGCGCAAAAAGCGTTGGGAGGCGACGTCGCTCCCGAGATCATTTCGCGGATGAAGGCAATCTATGTTTTGTCCCAATGCGGGGCGCTTCTTGTGGCGATTTGGTTGATCGCTTCCTATCCGCTGACCCGGGCCCGCGCTGCCGAAGTGCGCCGCCTGCTTAAAGAACGGGAAATTCTACATTCATGAAAAAAACAGTTACGCTGGCGCTTGTCCTCTGCGCCGCAGCCCACGCCTTTGCCGTCGAGATCGAAAACGCCTGTCTGCGCGTCACCATCGAAGAGACGGGCAGTATTAAAGTGACCGATAAACGCTCGGGAGCCGAGTGGAAGCAGCGAGCGCTTTCCCCTGAGTATAAGGCCACTGCCAAACCCCGGGTTGCCGCAGGCAAGATCGAATTCCCCATCCTGTTGGAAGGACGGGCCCGCAAGGGCGCCCCGATCCAACCGGCCCAGTACCAGGCGGTGGCCTGGCTCGAGAGTGATCAACCGGAGCTGCTTCTGAGCCTGGAGCCTTCCGCAGAGGTTCAAGCCAAAGAATGGCTGGGCGTTAAGTATCCCTTTGTTTTCATGCCTCCCCGCGGCCCTGAATCCCGAATTCTTTACCCCCACGGGGAGGGGATGCTGGTGCCGACCGATCGCAAAGACCCGGGGTTTATTGCGCTGCCGGAAGGGGAACTCTATGGCGGAGTGCTCTCCTATCTCAATTGCATCGGAGCGGTGGATTTGGCCACGGGCTCCGGTTTCCTGGCCATTCCCCAACCGTTTGAATCGGCCCAGGTATTCTGGCCCAAGCTGGAAGGAGAGCCGATGGCATTTGAGCATGGCATGTTGGCCAGCCGCTATAAAATGGATCGCCCCCTGGTGCTCCGTTGGCATTTCGTGGACAAAGGGGGGTATGTGGCAATGGCCAAGGCCTACCGGGGTTGGTGCGAGCAAAACGGTTGGCGCAGGACCCTGCGGGACAAAGCCAAGGCAAACCCCGAGGTCAACAAGCTGGCCGGGGCTCCCATTTTCTGGGCCTACGGGAGCGTCAAAGAGCTGGACGAAATTTTTGAAACCCTCCAGGCCGGCGGGATGAAGCGATGCGTCATGGGGCTGGACCAGCGCTTGTATTACGGGATGCTCGAGCCGGACCCAGCCCAGCTTGCCGAGCGGCAAGCCTTGGTGAAAAAAGTGCGCGCCTCGGGTTTCCTGGTTCATCATTACGATAATTTCCGGGATGCATTCCGGCTCGATCCAAACGAATTTCCCTGGTTCCAGCTCAATATGGATGCTTATCCGCACGATATCATGGTGCGGGAGGACGGACGGCTCCTCTGTCCAGGCTTCAAGGGCCACACCGGCGAATCTGTGGGAGGGGTGATTACTCCGGGAGCCTTCGTTAAATACGCCCGGCTCCGCCTGCCCAAGGAACTGGAGCGTTATCCCTGGAATGCCCGGTTCATGGATTGCATCGGTTCCTGTGCTTTCAAGCTGGAGGGGGAAGACTATCATCCTGATCGGCTCCAGACCTCCATGTATTACTGCCGGGCGCAACGCGAGGCTCTCACGAAGTATTCCTTCGAACTGGGGCAGGTCACCGGAACCGAGTGCGGCTTGGACTATCTGATTCCTTACACCTGCTGGTTTGATGGAGCGATGAGCCTGGTCCGCTATGTGGATCTTCCGCCGGGAACCTTTGCCCTGCAAAACGCGAATGCAGACGGCAGCATGGAGGGAACGGTAAGTGCCGATGAAAAGCCGCTCGGAGGTGGCAAGCCCTATGCCATTAGCGAAAGCCTGAAGTACCGGATTCCATTCTGGTCGCTGGTTCACCACGATGACGCCGTGGTGACTTGGCGCTGGGAGAACGGAATGAATCATCCCATGGAGCATTGGCGCCGGAAATTGCTTTTGAATCTTCTTCACGGCACGCCCCCCATGTACCGCATGGATGTCTTTGAGTTCCGTCCCATTGCAAAAAGCATTGCCGCGACCAATGCGGTATTAACCCCCTGGTTGCAGAAGGTGGCTTTTGAGGAAATGCTCGGCCACCGTTTCCTGACCCCGGACCGGACCGTTCAGATGACTTGGTTTGGTTCTGGCAATGGCGTTGTCATCAATTTTGGTTCCAAAACCTACCGGGCCAAGGGGGGAGTGGATATCCCCGCGGTGGGGTTTGCCTTTTTTGAAGGAACTCCCGGACCGGATGGACTCCCTAAACGACTCCTCCCGAGCCAAATTCTCCCGGCCGCGATTGGGTTGGCTGAAAAACCCAGCGGAAAATAACCGGCCCCTTGTCTCGCCCGATGGAAACCATGAACTCTGAGTGACCCGGTTGGAGTCCACCCCCCTTGAGCTTCCCCCCATGAAAAATTGTCTCCTCCTCTTAGCTTTTTTGGCAGGCTTTTGCGCCAGCCCGCTTCATGCCGCACACCAGGCACTCGGTTTTTCGGTGAACGAGAAAACCGGGGCCATCGTTCTTCGGGACCGCCGCACGGGCCGTGTTTGGGAGCAGGTTCTCCTGGGCGATAAACCGGTGCAGCGGTTGGTCAAAAAAGACCCCTCCCAAAAAATATTCCAACTGGAATGCCTGCTGCCCGCCGTCCGCCGCGATGGCAAACCCGAGGCGGCTCCTTTCCAGATCACGGCTACCCTGAGCAAATCCCGACCTGAAGTGGAGCTCAGCTTTCTCTTTACCGGCACGGGGCAATGGCGGGAGGCCAGCTACCCTTACGTGTTTACCATGACCGAGCCCGGGGCCTGCAATCTCTACCCCCACGGAGAAGGGATGTTGGTTCCGGTCAAAAAGAGCGACCCGGACGCGTTGGATTTCATCAGCGATTTCTATTACGGCGGAGTTCATTCGCTGATGGCCTGTTTTGGGGTGCTCAACCCGACCAGCGGCTCCGGGATTTTCACGATATTGCCCAACATCGAATCGACCCGGGCAAACTGGAGCGTGACCCCCGGGGGGGAAAGCGTGATCAAATTTGGATGGCAGCCCAACAAGGGGGTGTTCGACCGTCCATACAAAATGCTGGTTAGCCTTTACGACCAGGGGGGATATGTCGCCATGGCCAGGCGCTACCGGGAATGGTTTGCCGCAACGGGACAGCATCGAAGTTTTGCCGAAAAGGCCAAAGCCAACCCCGAAGTGAAACTTCTGGCCGGCTCCATGGTGTTTTATCCGATGACCGTGAACACTCCCGAACCGGCGAGGACCATGGCCGATCTGATCAAAGCCAACGGGGTGGAGCGCTGCCTGATCGCCATGCCCGCCCCGTTTGCCCCCCAGCATCACTACCCGGATCGGGAAAAATTGAGGTCCGTTTTTAATCATGTCCTTGAGCTTGGCTATACCCCTTTCCGATATGATCAGTTCCGGGATGCGTTTCGCCCAGACCCTTTGTTGGGCGCCCATTTCCAACTGAACACCGATGCCTGGCCCGATAAACTTGCCCTCCAGGAAAACGGCGTCCGGGTCGCCGCCTTTGGCCCGGACAAAAGCGGGGTGATTTGCCCCAAATTTTTTGTTTCTCTTGCCCAAAAGCATTTGCCGGAAATTTTCGCAGAGTTTCCCTACAAAGCTTGGTATCTGGATTGCCTTGGCTCGGTGAGTTTCAATTTCGAAGGCGATTGCTATAGCCCGGCCCATCCCGCCGATAATTTCGATGCCCGCCGGGAGCGTCTGGCTCTGTTGGAATATGTCCGCAGCTTGGGAAAGCTCACCGCGACCGAGTGCGGATTGGATTACCTTTGCCCTGTGGTCGATTGGTTTGAAGGCGCGGCCAGCCTGATCGCTTTTGTCGAAAAATTTCCTCCCAGCGTCCTGGCCGCCAGCGGCGCCAAGGATGACGCCGAGCTCTGGAAACGCGTGGAAAAAGCGCTTCCCACCGAGCGGGTGCCCTGGACCGTGAGCTTGAGTACCAAATACCGCATTCCGTTCTGGTCCCTAGCCCACCATGATGAGGCGATGAACACCTGGCGCGTTGAGGATGGGATGCATAACCAGCCGGTTTATTGGGCCCGCAAAAATCTCTGGAGCGCGCTTTACGCGAGTGCGCCGATGTACCGGGTCTTCGAATTTGAGGTGAAAAAATACGCCCCCCAAATGGGACAGACTGCACAGTATGTCGGCTTTGTGACCCGGCGGGTGGGCTTGGCCGCGATGATCGATCATCGGTTTGTGACTCCCGACCGCCAGGTTCAGGAAACCCGGTTTGACGGCGGCTTTGGAGTCATCGCCAATTTCGGGGAAAATCCATTCCGCCCAGAGGGCGGGCCGGAGATTCCTCCGGGGGAATATATTGCGTATGAATCCCAGGGGAATGGGCGGTTGTATCTAGCCCCGCCTTGCCGGAATCTTTCCCCGGAGCAATTAGCTGCTGCGATGCAAAGCAAACCAAAATAGAGATTCAAGGCGTAGCGTTCCGACCGTCGAATAATTCTGTCTTTTGAGTTGCGGAAAGCAGCTAAAACGTGCTAGATCATCGCCTTGGATGAATGCGCCAGCCATTGCCCTGAATCCCAATAACCCGGAAACTCTTTCTGGCCTGCCGATATGATGTGTTCTGATCGTGCGCAGGCTGAAGCTGAGTGGATTTCCCCGCGCAAATTTCGCTTTGCTTCGGCCGGTTCCCAAAATGCCAACCCGGGTTGGAAGAGCTTCCAGCCTGAGGGCTGGAGACTGTGTCCCGGCGACCGACTTTACTTGGATTTCGACCGGAAACATTTTGGGCGCATCCACCTTCACGTCGCAGCGTCGCAGGCAACGCTCCTTCGGGTTTATGCGTTTCCGCATGAGGAGACCGAACCGGCTTTCGAATTCGCCTACAAGCATTACAAAAACCCGGAATTCCCGCTTGCCTGGGGGACCATTATTCTGCCCCCGATTGAAGGATTGCTGACCCCGGGTGAACAGCATTGGACCGACTGCCATTCCCGCGCATTTCGGTTCCTTCGCGTGGAGGCTGAAGGAGAGATCGTGGTCCGGGGCATTGAACTGGAGGCGAGCGCATGGCCCGGTCTTTGCGAAGGTCAATTCGAGTGTTCCGATTCGGAAGTCAACCGGGCCTGGGAGATGGGGCGTCAGACGTTGGGGCTTTGCATCCAACCGGCCTTGGAATCCCAGCAACCGGTGGGTGAACCTGGCCAGTGGGTTCTCTGGGATGGTTGCCGCAGGGACCGGGAAATTTGGATTGGCGATTTGCGTCCCGCCGCATTGGCTCATTATTCCCTGAGCTCGAATCCCGAGCCAGTGGCCACTTCACTGCGGTTGGCGGCGGCTGGCGCGTTTGAAAATGGGCTGATCCCGGGGAGCGTCTCCAGTCGGCAGGTCTTTAATGAGTATGCGCTCTGGTGGGTTATCACGCTCTGGGAATACGTCTTTTACACTGGGGACACGCTGCTTGCGACGGAATTGGGACCGGCCTTGAAGCGCCTGATGGGGTGGATCGCGTCTCACGTGAGCGGCTCGAAGGGGCTCTTTGAGGTCGAGAATTCCTGGAGCTATACGCTTCCGCGCAAAGGCCCGCTCTGTGGCCCCAATATCGTCTTGAGCCAGGCTTACCTGGCGGCGGCCCGGTTGGCCAAGTACTGCGGCTTGGACGCGGCCAGTTTTGAGTTGCTGGCAGCCGATCAACGCGCCCGAGTCCTGCAAAAATATTACGATACAGAACACCACCTCTTCCGCGATCTGCCCGATACCACCCAGGATCAGCGAGTGTGGGAGGATAATAACGCCTTGGGGATCCTCTTGGGAGTGGCTCCGCCCCAAGACCGCCTTTCCATTCTGGCTCAGCTCAAAAACCGGCTTTGGGGGGCTTGGGGAGCGGCTACCTGTTCGCCAAAGTTTGCCGAAGAGGAATTAAATCCGCTTTGCCCGTGGGCGCACAACGGGACGATTTGGCCCTTTGCGAACGCTTATGAAGTGGGCGCGTGGATGCAATGCGGCGAGGTAACCCAGGGGCTCGACCTGCTCAAGCGCTACACCCGCGCTTGTCACCGCGCTGGGAGCGAGACCATTTGGGAGATGATCCATGCCGATGGCTCGTTGCCCCTCTCTCCCGATCACCGGTATCTTTTAAGCCTGTGTCATGCCTGGGGGGCAACCGCAAACCACCATCTCCAGCGCGATCTGCTCGGGGTTGTTCCCTTGGTTGAGGGATGGCGCAAAGTGCGCATCGCACCCCAAATGGGCAATTTGGAATGGGCTGTCGGCTCGGTTCCCACCCCGATGGGACCTATTCGGCTTGAGGCGACCCAGCACGGGGAAGCCGTGCGCTACAAGATTATGGAAATCCCCCCGGAAATCGAAGTGGAATCCGCGGGCCAGAAATAAAACTCCAGTGAGCAACACCAAGCATTAACCCGAAAGGAAAATTGATATGGCGATGATGTATATTCCTGCTGACCAACAGCAGTCCGGAACCCAAAACACCAGTGGGATTTTGATTGCGAGCGTGGCCGTGGCCGCGTTGGGCTCTTTTTTGTTCGGCTTCGACACAGCCGTAATTTCGGGAACCACGGATGCCCTGCGCAACGTGTTTTCACTTTCCGAAAATCTTCTCGGGTTGACCGTTTCCAGTGCCTTGCTGGGCACCATGGCCGGAGCCCTTCTGGTGGCCCGTCCCGCAGATCGCTGGGGACGCCAGCCGGTCTTGAGCACAATGGCCCTCCTGTTTCTGATCTCGGCGTTGGGCTGTGCTTTTTCGGGGAATTGGTATTTGCTTTTATTATCCCGTTTCATTGGAGGGGTTGCCGTGGGGGGAACCTCGGTGGTCTCGCCCATGTACATTACGGAGATTGCTCCGCCGAAGCGCCGGGGAGTTTTGGTGGCCATCGCGCAGCTCATGATTGTCTTGGGGATTCTGGGCGCCTACTGCTCGAATTTTGCCGTGGCAGCTTATTTCGGGGCGGAACATTTGGCCAACTGGCGTTGGATGTTCGGAGTGATGGCCCTGCCCGCAGCGGCGTTTTTGGTCACCGTTTTTCTGATCCCGGAAAGCCCGCGCTGGCTGGTCAAAAAAAACCGCATGGAGGAGGCGCAAAAAGTACTTTCCAGTATCGGCCATGAAAATCCCCAGGCCGAATTGGAGGAGATGGCCCAGTCGTTGCAAGCCGAACGCAGTGGAACCCACCAGGCACTGTTTCAGCGCAAGCACCTTCGCCCGGTTCTCCTGGCCGTGATGATTGCCGTATTCAATCAATTGGATGGCATTAACGCCGTGCTTTATTATTCAGCCGATATTTTCCGGATGGCCGGTGCCGATAGCGCCAGCGCCTTGCAGCAATCGATGATCGTCGGTTTGACCAACTTGGTGATGACCTTGGTGGCCATGACCCTGATCGATCGGCTCGGACGCAAGGCTCTGTTGTTGATGGGTTCCGTGACTTTTATTTTCTCCCATTGCCTGGCGGCCTATGTCTTTTATGCCCAGATCCACAGCTGGTTGATGATTGCAGCCCTGATGGGAATCGTTGGGACCCATGCTTATTCGCAAGGCGCCGTCGTTTGGGTCATTATCAACGAACTCTTGCCCAATTCCATCCGCGCCTCTGCAGGTTCTCTGGTTTGTTTCCTCATGTGGCTCCTTTGCGCCCTGATCAGTTGGGGCTTCCCGGTGATCGCTAAAATCTCGGCTGCCGGCATCTTCTTGTTTTTCGCCTTGATGATGGTTTTGCAGCTATTCCTGGTCTGGAAATATCTGCCGGAAACCAAAGGGATTTCCTTGGAGGAATTGCAAAGGCAGTTCGGGGTGAAGGATTAGTTAGTCCAAAAACTGGCAGGGCCGGCGATACGGGCTGCATGGTTTTGCAGGCGGGCCTGCCCACGGTTCTGTACCGCTTGATGGGCCGCCGACAGCTTGAGAGCAAGGTTTGGTGGACCGGATCGGTGCTGTCGAAGTGACCTGATAAAAAGGGAGTCGTTATCTCATTAACACCGGGCTTTAGCCCGGTGAACCTTCGCGCATTTGCGAAAAGCCGTTTCAACGGCTTATCCCGAAGCTCTTTTATGAAAGGGAAGCCGTTGAAACGGCTGGCGTCCCCGCTTGTGGCATGCACCGGGCTGAAGCCCGGTGTCAATGAGAGCACTCCACTCGAGGCACGCACGAGTGGGAGTGGTCTCGGAGTGAGCGCGATCTTGGGAGTTGGCGCGGTCTTGGGAGTGGGCGGACAGGCCACAAGCCTGCCTTGACAGCCCGGTCCCTCTATTTGCCCCAGCGTTCCACCCGCCGCAGCGTTTCGCTCTCTTGCCCCTCTTCAACACCGAGGCAGAGGAAGACTCCTTCGCGGGGCATTTGACTCATAAACGCATCCAACTCCTCAATGGGCACGTCCACGAGGACGGACTTTCCAGCGGCTAGAACCCGCTTCAGAAGCGGAATCCATTGCTGGATGGGCCAGTCCAGGCCGAGGCCTTGCACCCATTGAATGGCTTGAATGCCGGGGTGGGTCAAAATCAGATCCAAATGGCGCGCCACGCCCTTTCCATCCAAGTGGAAGACCGCCCGGTCCATCCCACTCAACTCTTGGCGAATGGGAGGAAAACCAAACTGCTCGAAATGCCCGGGCGAAATCATCGTCGAGAAATCGCAGCTCGGAATGTGCATTTTTCCGGGGCAGGGAATGTTCATCCATGTCACCGAGGGTTGTCCTGCCTTTTTGAGAAGGGCATCGAAGGAATCGAAAATGGGATGAAAATCGCGAACCGAAAGCTCCACCAACGGTTGGAGCAATTCCGGATCAGTCACCATGTCCATGCAAAGATTGTCGCCTCCGCGCCAGGCGGCAACGCAGTCAAGACCCGGGTGCAAATCTGTATAGCCGACCCAGTATCGACCGCCACAGCGCTCCAGGGCCGCTCGAGTCATTTCCTCAATTTTCTTGAAAAACGGGCTCTGAAACGGGTCGTTTTTGAGAATGGAAAGATCGTCCAAGCTCTCAATTACTGGGTGATACCAAGTAGTCACTTCCGCAAATTCAATATCCCCGGCATAAAGAGCAGAGTAAAGGTTGGGCCCCAGGTTGGGGAAAAACACGGGAAAGGTTTCTCCATGAAAGACTTTGCCCTCAAGGGAACGCTCAAACTCGGCAAGTTGATACTCGGTGTCCATCCAGCGCTCCCGAAGCGAACCCCAGCGGGTGGGGTCCAAGGGGAGCCCGGCGTCGAATTGGGCATTGTGCTTGTAGAAGCGCACGGGAGGCCGGTCGAGGATTGCCTGATTAAACCAAGCCTCAATGCGGTTGAGACAAGAATGAAAATCAGGTTTTGAGAGAAGTGGCTGGATTGCGTTTTGCATGTGCGTCATTAATTTCAAGGAGGATCAGCGCCCAGGCAGTAACTACCCCGGAATTGGATCGACCGTCATGTCCCAAAAATTGTGACATGTTCGTGAGCCTACCGGAGAGCAATGTCCTTGTCGAGCCTAAGCCGGAATGGTAACAATAGCACTGTCCTGCCGAAGGACCGCCATGCCCAATTTGCTCCGCGCCATTCCATTCTGCCTTATTGCCTGCTCTCTTTTCGGTCTGACGCCAACCCTTCAAGCTGCAATCGTCCTCACCCAAGTGGCTGCTGACGGGAAGCCTATTGCCGGTTTGCCCAGTGCCTTTGACATGGCCAAGCCGCTTTCCATTGCTTCGAGCACCCGCTCGTTGAGCCTTGAGTTCGATCAGACCAATGAAGAGGGGAAAACCTCGGACAGGCTTCGCTACAAGCTGGAGGGCTACGACCGCAACTGGCAGGATCTTTTGTCCAACATGCGAGGGTTCCTGGAGTTTCACAATTCGAGTGGAGACGTGCTCGGGACGGAGGAGTTTTATCTCAAAGGAGAAACGCCCGGGTGGCGGGGAAGCCCGGAAACCTCGGATTTCGTGGAATACACCCGGACCTGCACTGCCCCGGAAGGCTCTTGCAAAGTCGAGGTGGTCCTCATGTCGCATGGTCCCAACGCCACCATGGGGGTGGTCGGGTTTGACGCAATCCGGTTGTCTGTGGTCTCCCCGGGCAGCTCGACTCCCAAAGTCTATGAATTGAATGCGGAAGGGATCCATGGGTTTCCCCAACCCAGTGATCCTTCGGCTTTTTGGGATCGGGGAGGGTCTCGGGCAAGCCTGGCTGAAGTGCGGATCATGAACACGCCTGCGCCTCACCCGATCCTGGTTTTTAATGACGATGCTCCTTCCCATTATGCCACCTGGGTCACCCGCTGGAACAAGCCTTTGGAGGTCAAGCCCGGCGACCAAGTCACCCTGAGCTTTAAAGCCGCTTACAGCATCGGCTCGGGCGGGCCCGGAGTCGCTGAGTTCCCGCAACTTCAGCCTGGGAATTATTTTTTCAGGGCGGTGGCGACCCGGGCCGATGGAGAGCCGAACGGGGCGGAGTTGGTGCTTCCGCTCGTGATCACTGCCCCCTGGTACCGGCACATGGGATTCTGGGTGGCACTCTCGGTGGTGATGAGCGCGGGGGTGGCTTGGTTCAGCCGGTGGAGTCTCAAACGTCGCATGCAGATGCGGCTTGCGGCCTTGGAACACGAGCGGGCGATGGAACGGGAACGGGAGCGGATTGCGCGGGATCTGCACGACCATATCGGAGCCGGTTTGACCGAAATCGCCATGCAAAGCGACTGGGTTGATGGCGATCTGGAGCAAGGCGTAACCCAGCGAACCCGGCAGCGGGTCAAAGCCATCCGTCAATCGGCCACGGACCTTGCCCGCGGAGTCGATGAAATGGTTTGGGCCATCAATCCGGCAAACGACAGCCTCAAGCGATTTGCCAATTATTTGGCCCAATGCTCGGCCCAGTTCCTGGAGGCTGCCGGGGTCCGCGTTCGCTTTGATATTCCAGCGGACCTGCCGGAAATTCCGCTCCCGGGAAAACTGCGGCATGCGCTCTTCCTGGTGGTGCTCGAAGCAATCAACAATGCCGTAAAATATGCCCGCGCCACGCTGGTGCGTCTGGAGTTGCAGGTGGGTCAGGAAGGACTCCATCTTGCGATCGAAGATGACGGGCAGGGATTTGACCTTGCCGGACCCAGCCCGGAAGGCAGCCATGAAGGGTTGAACAACATGCGGCACCGCATGGACGAAATCGGGGGTGCGTTTTCCATTGCAAGCAAAAAGGGGACGGGGACGCGCATCGAACTTTTTGCTCCGCTCACTTATCCCAATCCGAATTTATCATGATCCAAGTTGCCGTAGTTGAAGATGACGCCCGACTCCGCTGCGTGGTGGCCGAAACCCTGGCCTCCACCAATGACTGCCGGTGCGCAGCCATTTATCCCGATGGGGCCAGCGCCGTTGCGGAGCTCCCTGCGTTGGCTCCCGACGTGATCCTGATGGATATCAACCTGCCGGATCTGAGCGGGGTGGAATGTGTGGCTCAAATCGCCCCGCTGCTGCCAAAAACTGAGATCATCATGCTGACGGTGTTTCAGGACCCGGCAACGATTTTTCAAGCCCTGGCCGCAGGCGCCCATGGCTATTTGGTCAAACCGGTGATGCCGAAACAGCTCTTGGACTCGATCCGTGAAATTCGCGCCGGGGGTGTTCCAATGAGCCCGGGAATTGCCCGGGAAGTCATCGACTATTTCCGTCGGCCGGTTCCCACCCCCGCAGCCAAAGACGCTTGCTCGGAGGATAGCAAACTCGGCGCTCGCGAACATCAGGTGCTGCAGGCGCTTAATCAGGGGCTGACTTACAAGGAGATCGCTGCCGAATTGAAGATCTCCATCTGGACCGTGGCCACTTATGTGCGGCGGATCTATGAAAAACTCCACGTGCGGAGCCGAAGCGAAATCATTGCCCGCTTTCGAAAAAACACCCCTTCTACGGCCCCCGATTAATGAAAAGCTGTGGGCCGCGCCGCCGGCTTACCCATACGGCCCATTGGGATCCGGGGAAGTCGCAAAGATTGTGACAAGACAAGCGATGCAATTTTTGGGAAGCTGGCGCCTAGTTTATGCCTATCTCATCTGCATGCCTGCCTCGGTGGACCGGCTCTGCGCTGGCCCTCATCGCGTTCTCTCTTGCTCATTGCATCCCTCTCGGAACCGAGGCCCTTGCCAAGACCCCGAATGAGGCAACGGCCAGGAAACCCAATATCCTTTTGATTCTCGCCGACGATCTGCGGCCCGACTGCGTGGGGGCACTGGGCAACCCGCATATCAAGACCCCTAACCTGGACCGGTTGGTTAAGCAGGGGGTTTCTTTCCGCAACTGCTTTGTCATGGGCAGCCATTGCACGGCGGTCTGTACTCCAAGCCGCACGATGCTCATGACCGGCCGGAATCTTTTCACTATTCCCTTGGATGAAGGCCGCCCGGATAACAAGCCTTCCGCGCAGGTGGATTTTCAAATCCTTCGCGCGGCGGGATACGACACGTTTTACATGGGCAAGAGCGGGAACACCTACAACCCGGGATGCCGGACGGCTGACCGTTGCGAGTTTTTCCACGAGACGTTTTCGCCCAAAAACAAGGAGATATGCCCCGACAAAGTCGTCCAGTACCTGCGCGAGCCCGGGCGGGCTGAAAAACCTTTTTATATTAATTTCGCCATTTCCGTCCCGCATGATCCCCTGGATCCCGACCCGCAAGACCTGGCCCTCTACAAGGGGGACAACGCTCCTCCTCTTCCTGCCAACGAAGCGGCTAGCCATGCCGATTTCGCCGGCTTCAATTTGCGCGACACCAACTGCCGCGGATTCGGTGGCGGGACAGCGGGAATTGTCTTTAGCAATGCCGCGGAGGAAAAACGCCGGGCGGCGCTGGTTTCGTATTATGCGGTAATGACCGGTTACGACAAGCAGGTGGGGCGGATTTTGGATGAGTTGGATCGAACGGGGTTGGCCCAAAACACCATTGTCGTATTCGCTTCCGATAACGGGCTTTCGTTTTGGGATCATGGTCTCATTCACAAGCAAAGCCTTTACGAGAGCGACAACCGTGTGCCGCTGGTGGTGCGCGGCCCAGGCATCCCCAAAGGCGAAACCCGGGATGCTTTTGTGTACCTCTCGGATGTTCTGCCCACGTTGCTGGATCTTGTTTCGGTGCCAATCCCGCCCACGGTGGAAACCAAAAGCTTTGCCCCGGCGATGAACAATTCCTCCTGGGTTTACCGGAAAAACATCTACATGGCTTATCGCCGGGAGATTCGCACGTTCCGCGATGACCGGTACAAGCTGCTGCTCTACAACGTCCCCTACAGCGGGGCTCGTTATACCCAGTTGTTTGATCTCGAGGCGGATCCCTTGGAACAGAAAAACCTGGCCAAGGAACCCTCCCAAGCAGGGCGGGTCCAGCAGATGATTGAATCGGCCCGAAAGGCTGGCAAAGAACTCGGGGAGGAGGAAAACCCCAGGACGGGAGCCCAAAAGGTTCTCATGTCCAAGATGCGTTTTTGGACCACCTGGGACAAGCGGCACGAGCTTACGCCCGAGGACAAACAACACTTTCCCGAAAAATACGTGATCGACAACACTCCGGAAGAGTGGGGCGACTAGTTTCCGGGCCGTCCTTTGGCCACCTTGGCGTTGACTTGGTAAAGGCACCGACCGCCTCCCATACCTTGGATTTCCAGCCTGCCACTTCCCTGTTCTGCTGAGCCTTGTTGCTCAAAGCATCGGCTACGGAATGCCCGCTTGACCTCATCGGGATACCACCCATCTTCAGAGCAATGAACCGAGAGACCTCAATTCCAACCACTGCACACGCGAGTCGCCATGCGCTGCGCGCTCTTTGCCCAGCGGCCGCGCTGCTGGCTGTCGTCCTGGTTTTGTGCAGTTGCAAGCCGGCTGCGGTCGCTCCCTTGCCCGCTTCACCCCCCAACCCGCCAGCGAACAGTTCTGATTATGTCGGCTCGGCGAGTTGCAAGGAATGCCATGCCTACGCCTACGGATTGTGGGCGGGATCGCATCACGCACAGGCGGAGCGCTTGATTCAACCCGATCTGGACCGCGCTGCGTTCGATCCCGCGCGGGAGTTTAAGCATGGCACGCAAAAGTCGCTTTTGCAGTGGAACACCGGACAGGCGGAGATAACAAGTCCCAGCCTGTCAAGCCCATGGGAAACAAACGCGGTGGCCCGCGTGATCGGCGAGGACCCGTTGCGGCAGTACCTGATCGGTTTTCCCGGCGGGCGTTTTCAAGTGCAGGAAGCTGCCTTCGATCCAAAAGCGAACGAGTGGTTTAATGTCTTCGGAAACGAGAATCGCAAGCCGGGGGAATGGGGCCATTGGACCGGGCGGGGCATGAACTGGAATTCGATGTGCGCTGCCTGCCACAACACCCGCGTGCAGAAGAATTACGACGAGAAAACGGATTCCTATCAAACGACCTTGAAGGAGAGGACCGTCAGTTGCGAGGCGTGCCATGGTCCGTTGAAGGCGCATGTGGACTGGGAGAAGCAGCACAGAGGAAGCAATGAGGCCGATCCGACCTTCCCGAGGCTCACCCGCCGGCAAACTTTCGACATGTGCTCATCCTGCCACGCGCGGCGGGCGGAACTAACGGGAGACTTCAAGCCGGGCGATGAGTTTTTTGATCATTTCGAACTTACCACGGTGGATACGGGCGACACGTTTTATCCCAATGGCCAGAATCGGGACGAGGATTACGAAATGTCCTCTTTTATGGGCAGCAAGATGCAGCACGCGGGATTGACCTGCCTGGATTGTCATCCGCGCTCGCTGCACATGGCGCGGCTGCACGGCAACGAGCTTTGCCTCTCGTGCCACAGCGGTGGCAACCCGAAGGCGCCGGTCATCAACCCGACCGAACACAGCCACCACGCGGCCTCCAGCAAAGGCAACGAATGCGCCGGCTGCCACATGCCGCAGACGGTTTACATGCAGCGCCACTCGCGCCATGACCACGGGTTTACGATTCCAGACCCGCTGCTGACGAAAAAGTTTGGCGTGCCCAACGCCTGCAACCGCTGCCATGGGGACCAATCCACCGACTGGTCGCTCAAGCAGGTCGAGACCTGGTATGGCGACAAAATGCAGCGCCCCAGCCGCGAACGCGCCGAACTCATTGCGCGCGCCCGCAAAGGCGAGGATTCGGCGCATTCCGATTTGGTGAAGTTGCTTCAGGCAGAACCCATTCCCTACTGGCGCGCGGTTGCAGCCGGCCTGCTCGGAAACTGGCTGGGGGAGAAAGAGGTTGCGCCGGCGCTGCTCCGAAGTCTGGACGACCCGGACCCGATGGTTCGCAGCGCATCGGTTCGCGCGCTCGCCCCGATGGTCGCGGACGAAGCCGTCTCCAAAGCGCTTCAACAGAAACTTTCCGATCCCTTGCGCAACGTCCGCATCGCCGCCGCCTGGTCGCTGCGCGCCACGCTGGACATGAGCTCGCCCGCGGGAAAAGACTTGCAGCGGATGCTGGACTTCAATGCCGATCAACCGATCGGCCAGTTGCAGTTGGGCGCGTTCCACTTGTCTCGCAACGACGCCGAAGCCGCGCTGACGCATCTGCAAAAAGCAGTCGCGTGGGACACGCAGTCGCCGCCCCTGCGCCAGAACCTGGCCGTGGGGTTGAGCGCCCTGGGGCGGACCAAGGAAGCGGTAACGCAATTGGAGGAAGCCGTCCGCGTGGCGCCCAAAGATGCGGAGTCGCATTACCAACTGGCTTTGGCATGCAGTGAAACCGGCGACCTCAAACGCGCCGAGACGGAACTCGCCACTACCGTCCAACTGGAGCCGCGGCACGGCCGGGCTTGGTACAACCTCGGCCTTGCCCAAAACGCGCTGGGCGAAACAGAACAGGCCATCAAATCACTCCTTCGCGCAGAATCGGCCGACCCGCACGACGCTGGAATTCCCTACGCTCGCGCCACCATCCTGGCCCGGCTGGAAAGAAATGCGGAAGCGCGGGCCGCCGCCAACCGGGCGCTCGAGATTCAGCCCGCATTCAACGATGCGCGCACGTTGCTGCGCATCCTCGATGCACAGGGCCTGAAAACAGAGAAATAGCGTCGATTTTACAGAGCCTTTGTTTAAGCCATTTCCAGAGGGAAATGGCGGAAGGGGCTGGATTCGAACCCGCGGGCAGATTACTCCACCGTTCGATTTCGAGTGGAGTGGGTTTTCTCTGTAAGGCAAAAGTTCCTGCCAATTTCCTACGTTTTTGGGTGTTCATTATGTAAATTGCAATCGAAAAGTGCAGCGGCGAATTATCAAGCTCCGGTTGCAGGATTGGCCGCAAGGTGGGGCCGGGCACAACGGCCCGACCCGCCCTTGGGCATTTATTTTCAAGCCGAACGCTTAGTAGTCCATTCCGCCCATTCCGCCCATCCCGCCGCCGCCCGGAGGCATGGCGGGCTTCTCCTTCTCGGGAAGCTCGGTCACGACGCATTCGGTCGTGAGGAGCAGGCCGGAGATCGAGGAGGCGTTCTGGAGCGCGCTGCGGGTGACCTTGGTCGGGTCCACCACACCGGCTTTCACGAGGTCTTCATAGACGCTGGTGGCGACGTTGTAACCTTCGTTGCCTTTGCGCTTCTTGACTTCCTGCACGATGAGCGCGCCTTCCTGGCCCGCGTTGTTGGCGAGCTGGCGGAGCGGCGCTTCCACGGCGCGACGGATGATTTCCAGGCCGATCTTCTCGTCGCCTTCAAGCTTGAGGGTGTCGAGAGCCTTCTGGGCGCGGATGAGGGCGGTGCCGCCTCCGGGGACGATCCCTTCTTCAACCGCAGCGCGGGTGGCGTGCAGCGCGTCTTCCACGCGGGCTTTCTTTTCCTTCATCTCGGTCTCGGTGGCGGCGCCGACATTGATGACGGCCACACCGCCGGCGAGCTTCGCGAGGCGTTCCTGCAATTTTTCCTTGTCGTAG
>CAIYQA010000049.1 GCA_903928175.1 uncultured Spartobacteria bacterium
TCTGTGAGATTTCTTGTCTTACGACGCAGAATGACGCAGCGTCGTAGCGCGTTCGATTATCTGCGCAATGCCACTCCTTTTTTATCACACGGAGACACAGAGACACAGAGGATACGGGGAGGCCTTTCTCTGTGCCTCCGTGTCTCTGTGAGATTTCTTGTCTTACGACGCAGAATGACGCAGCGTCGTAGCGCGTTCGATTATCTGCGCAATGCCACTCCTTTTTTATCACACGGAGACACAGAGACACAGAGGATACGGGGAGGCCTTTCTCTGTGTCTCCGTGTCTCTGTGTGAGATTTCTTGTCTTACGACGCAGAATGACGCAGCGCCGTAGCGCGTTCGATTATCTGCGCAATGCCACTCCCGCCACTCAAAGAAACAGGCACCAGCATCGGTTCGCGGTGGAACCAGGTCATCTGCCGTTTGGCATAGCGTCGCGTGGCCTGCTGGATGGACGCGATGGCTTCCGCTTGCGTTGTTTCGCCGCGCAACAGCGCCGTGATTTCCCGCCAGCCGATAACTTGCCCGGCGGTGGGGCCGACTCCTCCGGCGGCGACTGCGGCGCGGACTTCCTCCACCACGCCTTCTGCAAACATGGCCTGCGTACGGCGGTCGATCCGCTCATAAAGTTCCTCGCGCGCGCGCTCCAGCAGGACGCCTTGGAATTGCGGCTGCCGCTCCCATTCATGGCGGAAACTGGAGAACGGTTTGCCGGTGATGAGGCAGACCTCCAGCGCGCGCAGAACGCGTCGGGGGTTCTTCGTGTCAATCGTGGCGGCGGCTTCGGGGTCGAGCGTTGCCAATCGCTCCAGCAGCAGGGGCAGGGGCGTCGAGGCCCATTCCGCCCGGAGTGCATCGCTGGCGGGCGGGATGTCCGATAACCCCCGGGTGAGCGCCCGAAGATAGAGGCCCGTCCCCCCCACAATGATCGGGAGCCGACCCCGACGCCGGATATCAGCGAGGGCGGCCTGAGCGGATTCCAGATACCGCGCGACATTGAACATTTCCGAGAGCGGGACCGTGCCCACAAGATGATGCGGCACGCGGGCCAGCGATTCCGGCGAAGGTTTCGCCGTGAGCAAGTCGAGCCCTTGATAAACCTGGAACGCGTCCGCGCCGACAATCTCTCCGTTGCACGCCTCGGCGATAGCGAGCGCCGCCTCGGTTTTTCCCACAGCAGTCGGGCCCGCGAGAAAAAACGCACCTTGAGCCGCTTCGGGGAGATCGTTTTTTGACATGCCGGGATATGTGAATGGAAGTCGCCATCATTCAAGCAGGAAAATGTTAACGGAAACTTTACAATTTATTCCTCTTCTCACATAAACCCTTAACAAAACCGGGATTTGATTGTGTAAACCAAGAGAATCTTGCGATTAAAACAATGCCTCTCCCCAAATTGATTTCGGTAGTCGATACCCGGCCCATTGTGCGCCAAGTTGCGTTGGAGGCGTTTGGGAACGCCTGTGGGCGGCCCGTTTATGACGGCGCGCGGCACATCGGCACGCTGCACGAAAGCGCGGAAGCGACGGTCTGTTTTTTTGAGGAGTTGGTGCCCGCTGATTCGCGCGCTTTCCGCGAGGAGCAGACGCTGAGTATTTTTGAAACCATCGAGCGGGTGTTGCATGCCGAGGGGATGGAATTCGGGCATCTCACACGCACTTGGTTTTATCTCGACAAGATTCTCGACTGGTATGAGCTCTTCAACCAGACACGGACGCCGTTTTTGAAAGCGCGCGGCGCGTTTGAGGGATTGATGCCCGCCAGCACCGGCATTGGGATTGCCAATCGGTTTGGCGCGGCTGTGGTGGCCGGGGCGCTGGCGATCAAACCCAAGGGAGCCGCCGTGGTGCAGGAAGTGGCCTCGCCCATGCAATGTTCGGCGCTCGATTATAAAAGTTCGTTCAGCCGCGCGGTGGAAGTCCAGCGGGAGGGATCGCGCGCAATCTATATTTCCGGCACGGCCAGCATCGAACCGGGCGGCGCGACGGCTCATGTCGGCGATACGAAAGCGCAAATCGAGCTGACCATGGAAGTGGTTTCCGCGATTTTACGCTCGCGCCAAATGCATTGGAGCGACTGCACGCGGGCCATCGCCTACATCAAAGAAGTGAAGAACTCGCCCTTGTTTGCGGATTATCTGCGCGCGCATTGCCTGCAAGCCCTGCCGCTCACGTGGATGCACTCCGATATCTGTCGCGACGATCTCCTTTTCGAGATCGAGCTGGACGCAGTGGCCAAGCAGGGTTGATCCCACGGCTGGGCGTGCATTCGGGGCGTGGTATCCGAATCCTTTTATAGGATGAGCACTGTTGTCATAGCCGCAAATCTGGGGCACTTAAAAGCATTTCGCGTGGAGGAAACACCCACCAGGGGCCGCAGGTTGGAGTTGATCGACGAGATGGAATTTCCCGAAGCGCATGGCCGCTTTCTCGATAAAATCACCGATATGGCGGGGCGGTTTCCCGTCAGCGAAGGGGCGGGGCAGGGGAGTGCAATGTCCACTGGCGAGGCACTCACCGCTGAACTGGAAATCCAGAAGCGGCTTGTGAAACTCGTAGCCGAACGGATCACCACGGTCCTTCAAAATGAGCGCCCGGAATACTGGCACTTCGCGGCCAACCCGGAGGTGCATCAAGCCATTCTCAGCGCGCTTGCGCCGGAACTGCGTGAGCGGGTTGTGCGCCACGTGCATGCGGACCTGACCAAAGCGCCCGCTGCCGAAGTCCTCGCGCACTGTCTCCCGGCGCGCGCGGATTGAGGGATGAGGGAGGGAAAAGAGCCGCAAAAAGGCGCAAAAAACGCAAGGAAAGGCAAGTCTCCTTTGTTCCCACGCCATCCGCCCGTGTTGGACGGATTGAAACCTCAACTTGGGAGGTTTCTCACCCTGGCGCAATATGCGCTCTGTCGGGGTGTTGCTTGAGCGCCAAAGGCGCGGCCCCATAACAGCCTGGGCTGGAGCGAAGCGCAGGCCCAGGAATTTTCGCGTCAAAGCAGGAGGGCTGAAGGCCCGCACCATAACCGTCGCGAAAGATGGTGCGGGCCTTCAGCCCTGGCTTTTTTCCACTCCGGGTCCTGGGGCGTTGCCCCAGGCTGGTATGGAGCCGCGCCTTTGGCGCTCAGGAAAACACCGCCCTTACATCCAAAGAAACCGGTTCTTTTTGTGAGAGATGAAAAAGCCGCAAGAACGAGTAAAAACACGCAAAGGAAAGGCATGCCGCTTGTGTTGGACGGATTGAAACCTCAACTTGGGAGGTTTCTCACCCTGGCGCAATATGCGCTCTGTCGGGGTGTTGCGATACCCCTCTTTTTTTGCGATTTTTGCGCCTTTTTGCGGCCAACCATTATTTCCCTACTGCTGCGCCTGTGTCGTCGTGGCGGATCCCAATCCAGCCTTCCGACGTTTCCTGTGTCACGCCGCAGACTGTTTTCGTCGGGACTATTTTATAGAGCGACTCGATGAGCTTCTTCACGGCGGGATCGGTTTTTTTGTCCTGTGCCAGTTGCATTAATTGCACGGTGCGCACGGTTTTTTGCAGCAGCGGCGAGATATAACCGAAATTGCAACCCGTCTCGGGCAGGCCGGTCATGAGTTTTTTGAACAAGGCGTTTGCAGCAAGACCCGGCTTCCTGCCGGCTTTCACGGCGAGCATCTCGCGGATTAATCCATCATTGCTGGCGAGGATGAGGAGCCCCTTTTTCCAAGCCACCGTGGGCCGGATGAACGGCAGCGGGATCGGCAACACCAGGGTGCGCAGGGTTAACCCGTCCTCCTCCGATTTGGCCACCATCGGATTTTTGGAAAGTTCCTGGTCCAGCTTGTTGATGAGCACGTCGTCCTGCACCTGGATGCTGATGAGCAGCGCCGGTTCCGGGATGGTTTGGGGCTGCTCGCCATTGGCGGCGGGCAGGGGAGTGGGATGGCTCTCGTCGAGCGTCAGGGTCAGGGTGAAGTTCGGCCCGAGCGAGGCCAGGAGCGCGGGGAGATCGAGCCCGGTCTTCTGCTGGAATTGCGCTACCGCGGTTTCGAGAGCGCGCTTGAGGTCTGGGTTGTTCGCGGCTTCCTGGTTGAGGGCGTTCCAGATCGGCTCCAGCTTCAGGTTGCCGCTGCTGGCCAACGCGGTTTTTTCCGGAAGATAGGCGATCAGGTCCAAGGCATTGGGGGTCGAGCCTGAGAGCTTCCAGATCAACCCGTCGCTCTGGCCGGGGTAATGATGGAGCATCCACTTGTTCTGGTAATAACCGGGTTCCAACGCGATGGTGCTGGCTCCGAAACCGGAGATTTGCTTGAGACCGCTCTGGGCGGCCACTTTGCGGAGCGAATTCCAGACGGCTGCGGCTTTGAGTTTTTGCGCGTCGTCCATTTTGTCCGAAGCGAGCAGTGCGGGCACCGCGCCCGCCCCATTTTCCGAGAGGGTTTTAAGGAGAGTCTCGGTGGAAAAATAGAGATACATCCCGCCACCGGAGTCGAGGTGTTTGGCGATGGCGTCAAAGCTGTTCGGCTCCGCCGAGACAAGCTGGGGAGGCGCAGGCGGCGGGGGAACAGGGGTGGGAGCCTGGACGGCTGGAGCGGGTGGGGCAGCTGGGGCAACGGGTTTTTTCTGGCACGCGGGAAACGAAGAGAGCAGCAAGACCGCCGAGAACCCAGCAAGCATGGGGGAAAGCTTCATAAGTGATTCAAAGTATCCATGAACTCCAACGGCATGCCAAGGGGATTTCTCACAAGCCTGTTGGCAGCTTCTCTATTCGATTTTGCTGCTCCCTGCCGGAGGCATAATCACATATTGAGTAATAACCGCGCAGGATCTTCGATGGCTTCCTTTACCTTGATGAGGAATGTCACGGCCTCTTTGCCGTCCACGACGCGGTGGTCGTAGCTCAGGGCCAGGTTCATCATCGGGCGGATGGCGACCTGCCCTTTCACGGCGATGGGCCGCTCCATGATTTTGTGCAGGCCCAGGATGCCGCTCTGGGGCGGATTGAGGATCGGGGTGCTTAAAAGGGAGCCATACACGCCACCGTTGGAAATGGTGAAGACGCCGCCTTGCAGGTCTTCCACGCGCAGCTTGCCTTCGCGGGCGCTCTGGGCGTAGGCGAGGATCTCTTTTTCCATTTGGGCGAACCCTTTGCGGTCGGCGTCGCGGATCACCGGGACAACCAACCCGCGCTCGGTCCCAACGGCGACTCCGATATCGAAATAATGGTTGATGATGAGCTCCTCGCCGTCCATGCGGCTGTTGATCGCGGGCACGGCCTTGAGCGCCGCGATGGTGGCTTTCAGGAAGAACGACATGAAGCCGAGTTTCACGCCGTGTTCCTTGGTGAACGCTTCTTGGTGGCGCGAGCGGAGTTCCATCACCGCGCTCATGTCACACTCGTTGAAGGTGGTCAGGATGGCTGCCGTTTGCTGGGCCATGACGAGTTGCGCGGCGATCTTGCGGCGCAACGGCGAGAGCTTTTTGCGGGTGAAGCGTTCCTCCTGCGGGGGAGGCGGGGCGACGGGAGCCGCTTTCTCTTCCGGCTTGGGCGCAGGGGTCACCGCCGCGCCAGCCGATTCTTCGAGGGTCCCAACGACCGTGCCGATTTTCACCTCTTCGCCTTGGGGAACGAGGATGCGGAGCACGCCCGCTTTTTCGGCGGTGATTTCCGTGGAGACCTTGTCGGTTTCCAGCGTGAAGAGGGCGTCTCCGGCGGCCACGGCTTCGCCGTCCTGCTTGTGCCAGACGGAGAGCAGGCCGCTCTCGATGGATTCGCCGCCGGAAGGGATATTAATTTGGAGGCTCATAAGGAAATTGGATTCACGCCGCCGCTCCCCGCAATAGAGTTGCGGGCGCAAGTGCGTTCCCAAATGGAGTTTGGGAACGAGGAACGGAAAGGATTTATGCTCACGCAAAGACGCAAAGGCGCGAAGAAGGGAACAGCGTGGCTGCCCTTTGTTTCTTGGCGGCACGATTGCTCGTTTCCTTGTGAGGAGTATTTATTTCTCACACGAAGGCACGAAGGCACGAAGGCACGAAGGAAA
>CAIYQA010000050.1 GCA_903928175.1 uncultured Spartobacteria bacterium
CTGAGCTACGCCGGCTTATTTGAGAGGGGATTTCATCGCAGAACACCGCCCGCCTGGGAAGTGTTTGGCCTGCTCGTCCCCTCTCAATCTTGGTCGGTCTGCGCCGATTCGAACGGCGGATCCCTCTGTTCCCAAAACAGATGCGCTGCCTGGCTGCGCTACAGGCCGAAATTAATTTTCTCTCGGATCATTTGGAGTTCAATTAAGTTTTGAGCCTCGCCGTGTTCGACTTCCCAGATTCCATCAAGCATCGTATGCGGCGGCAGCGTCTTGAGCCAGCCCAAAGTATCGAGCGTATTTTTCAGCTCAGTTTCTAAATTGTCTTGCATTCAGATTTCACCATACGCCAGTCGGTTGGAGATTTCAAGTGGGGGAGGATTTTTCTGTGCAGGGCTTTGGTTTCACGGATTAAAATGCGGCAACAATTACGGGGATAATTGGGCGGGAGCCTCCCCCAAGATTAAGCTGCTAAACACCATTCATAGCCGTCTAAGTCGTAGGCTGGAAGAAAGGGACTGCCAGTAACCTCTGGACCGGAGAGTCTTTCATTTCCTGGCGCTCTGCCGGGCCAAGGATCGGGCAACCGTCTGATGCCGAGCGCGGCTTCGTGGCGGCGTCAATGAGATCGCCGTGCACACGAAAGCCGTCACGCCCGTACATTTCATTATCAGCGTCAGGGACCAGAACGGCTGACATTGGACCTGTGCCGTGCCAGTCATCGATCCATTCCTTGATCGTGTATGCGCCTGGTGGAATGGGGCCCGTGAATCTCACGGACACGTAATCCAGATTATTAACAGAAAGCGGCACGGCCCCGCAATTTCCGCCGGCGTAACCCGATCCCAACAGCGTACCGTCCGGGCGAAACATCCGGCCGGTGGGGATCTCCCATACCCAAGCGAGCTCGCTCATCGCGCCACCGCCTCGCGTCTCTGCCGCGGAATAGGATCGCCGTTGAGTTTGGCCGTTAGGACGTCAATCGCATCGAGTCGCAAGTTGCAAAGCTTGGCGATTTCATTCGTGTCGGATGGAGTCGGAAAATCCCGCGTGTAATGCATCACGAAAGATTCGGCCCAGCATTCGTTTGTCAGTCGGTCAGGGTCCATGGTTTATGATCACCAGATTTTGAAGCTGTGGCCCAAGTAGTAGAGTCCGCCGGCGAGCACCCCGGCCACCGAGATGATCACAGCCATCCAGAAAATCCAGATTTTCGTGGCGTAATCCATGGCCGCCTTAGTGGATCGATGCGATGTAATCCCGAAGCGCACTGCCGTCAATTCCGTCCGGAGTTTTGCCGTTTGGCCCAACCCAATCCGGACTGATGATCGCATACGCCTCTGACATATATTGGTTCTTCCACGCCTGAGTCAGGGTTTTTTCCGCTCCCCATGTTACACAGCCATACGCGACATTTGGCTGGGGATTGGTTGGCGTTCCAGCCAGCAGAGTGCGCGCGCGCGCGATGCGAGTGTTGATACGCGCGGCTTTCTTTCCCAATCGCATGGCGCTGTGATTCGAAAGCCAGTCGATCGGCGACTGGATCGGATTGTATTTTCCGAGCGGAATAGCGTGTCCGCCCCAGGAACCATACGAAGATCGAGGGTCACTCGCCATGGCCGGATCGTAATCCCAGACGTTCTGCGTCTGCGCCAGAATTGGCAGTTCGACACCGGTGTAGAGCCCGCCGAAAATCTCCAGGCAGACTTGGAATTCCGC
>CAIYQA010000051.1 GCA_903928175.1 uncultured Spartobacteria bacterium
ATAACGGCTTCTCGCATGGCTCCAGATGCGTTCGGTCACTCCGATCTTCCCGAAAACGCACCACCAGCTTACGGCTTTTTTTTAGAACAGCGGCTCTTTGGGTGCGCCTGAATGAACTCTTGCGCCGCGCGTTCCGTGCGCAAACAGGATTCGCCCCCTGGCAATACGTCATGCACCTGCGGCTCACGCGCGCCCGACGCCTGTTGGCCTCAAGCGATGCGAAACTCGACGAGGTGGCCACGCGCGTCGGGTTCAGCTCAGGATTTCACCTGTCCTTCGCCTTCAAGCGCGCCTTCGGTCAATCTCCCGACATGTGGCGACAAACATTCAACCCAAAAGGGTGAACGCCTTGTCCCAAACTTTGTGACATGACGACAGCGCTGCCAGGCCGGTATAGTGGTGCCCAAGCTTCAAGCATAAGCCTATGAAAAAAAACTTGGCTCACTTATTGCACGGCTTCACCATTGCCTCGTGGCTGGCATTTGCCGCGACACCCTTGGCTGGGGCCGCTGAAAAGCGCCACCCAAATATCGTGGTGATCCTTGCCGACGACCTGGGTTATGGGGATGTCCGTTGTTTTGATCCCGAGCATGCCAAGGTGCCCACGCCGAGCATCGATCATTTGAGTGAACAAGGATTGCGCTTCACCGATGCCCATGCCAGCGCCTCGCTCTGCACGCCCAGCCGCTATAGTTTGCTCACCGGCCGGTTTAGCTGGCGTTCCGCCCTGCGAGCCCATGTGGTCGGCTTTTATGGTTCGCCTTTGATTGCTCCCGACCGGCTGACTTTACCCAAGCTCCTTCAACAGCACGGGTATGCGACCGCCTGCATCGGCAAATGGCACCTCGGCATGGATTGGCCCCTGCGCCAGCCCGACGGCTCAATTGCCCATGCCGCGGCTGGGAAATTTTCCCAGATCCGCACAGGCGATCCGATTTTCGAGGAGCCGATTGCCCAGGGGCCGGTCACCCGGGGCTTTGATTATTTTTTCGGCGTCGATGTGCCCAATTTCCCTCCCTATACCTTCCTCGAAAATGACCGGATGGCCGTCAATCCCACCGCCCGTTTGAAAATCGGGACCGGCAAGGGCTCGGAAATGATCGAGGCGCCCATGGCTCCGGGTTGGCGTTATGACGAGATCCTGCCTACCCTGGTCGAGAAGACGGAAAGCTATCTCGCCGACCGGGCCAAGGACAAAAAACCGTTTTTCGTCTTTATGAGCCTGACCTCGCCGCACGAGCCGGTGGCCCCTTCCAAGGCATTCCGGGGCAAGAGCGGGATCAGCGACGTGGCGGATTTTATCATGGAGACCGATGCGGCCGTGGGCCGGGTGATGGAGGCCCTGGAGCGGAACGGCTTGGCGAAAAACACGTTGCTTGTGTTCAGCTCCGACAACGGGCATGCCGGGTACACGGGCCTGAAGCCTTTTGTGAAGGTGGGCCATCGGGTGAATGGCCCTTACCGGGGCTACAAATGCAATGTTACCGATGGGGGACATCGCATTCCGCTGGTGATCCGCTGGCCAGGGGTGGTTGCTCCCAACCGGAGCAGCGACCAATTGGTGTGCCTAAGCGATTGGATGGCCACCTGCGCCGAAATGCTCGGGGCGTCCCTTCCGGAAAACGCCGCCGAGGATAGCGTCAGCCTTCTGCCTCTGCTCCGGGGCGAAAACCGTCCGGTCCGCGAGGCATTGGTCCACCAAGGAATCATCTCCGATCTCCTGGTCATCCGGCGCGGGCCCTGGAAGCTCGATCTTTGTGCCGGGGATGGGGCCGGTTGCAAGGTCTGCACCGAAGAAGGCGTCCCGCAGGACCTCGGCGAGGACGAAGCCCATAAACTCGGTCTCCCTCCCATCCAACTCTACAACATGGCGGACGACCCGGGGGAAACCAAAAATCTTCAAAAAGAGCATCCCGAGGTGGTCAAAGAACTCTTCGGACTCCTAAAAAAATAC
>CAIYQA010000052.1 GCA_903928175.1 uncultured Spartobacteria bacterium
CGCAGGCCTCCAGCTTGACTTGCGCCCCCAGGTCTTCCGGAGGACAGACATAAACGAGCCGGGCTTCGTATTCCCCCTCTTTGACGACATCCAAATTCCACTCGACGGACCCCTTCGTATCGGTCCACGCCTCCAAATGATGGTAGCCCACCCTCTCCTTCACCCCTTTGACTTTGGCCAAGCCCGTTTGCAACCGAGCGCACGGGGACTCCTCATACCCCACCGGCAATGGCGGAACATCCTGGTGAGGGCCCACGTCGATTTTGAAGGCTTTGAATTCGTCGGTCAGTTGCTTGACAACGTCCGGGTGTTCGGCGGCGACATCGTGTTTCTGCCCCGGATCAGCGACCATGTCAAAGAGCTCGGTTTTCGACTTGGCCAGCCACATGGGCCAGTTGTCCTGTTGAATCCCCTTCGCGCCGCGGAATACAATCCGCCAGCGATCCGTTCGCGCCGCGCCGATATCGGTAAAGAAGGTGCGCGCGGGCCACGGTGTTTTGGCACCCGTCAACAGCGGCATCAGGCTGCGCCCATCGAGCTTCACCCCCTCCGGAGTCTTGACCCCGCACGCTTCGGCGATCGTCGGCAGGATGTCGATATGCGCGGCAAGGGGCTTGATCACCGTGCCCGGCTTGATCCGGCCCGGCCAGCGCACAAAACACGGCATCCGGGTGCTCCCTTCGTCAATCCCGCCTTTGAGGCCCAGCATGCCGCAGTTAAAACGAGCTTGGGAAGGCCCATTGTCGCTGAGGAAGATGACGATCGTGTTGTCGGCAATCTTCAACTCCTCGAGTTTTGCCAGCAGTCGGGCCACATTGTCATCGACGCTTTCGACCATGGCATAGACGAGCTTCGAATGCCCGTCCCCAGCCGTTTTCTCATATTTATCCAGATACTTCTTGGGGGCTTGGAGCGGGTAATGCGGGGTATTGTAGGGCACGTAGCAAAAGAAGGGGCCCTCGCGATGGGCCGCCATGAATTGCATTGCCGCGTCGGTGAACACATCGGTGGTATAGCCCGTGCATTTCACCGTTTTGCCGTTGTGCTCCAGGATCGGGTCGAAATTCAGGTTGATGCCCCCGCCGTAGAACCCAAGGAACTCGTCAAAACCCTTCCCTTTGGGGTCATAGGGATAAACCTCGCCATTGTGCCATTTGCCGAAGATGCCGGTGGCATAGCCCGCCGGCTTGAGCATCTGCGCGATGGTCACCTCCTTCAATCGCATGATTTCTTCCCCCCCAACCGTGAAATAGACTCCGCACCGCGACGGATAACGACCGGTGAGCAGGGCCGCCCGCGTGGGAGCGCAGACAGGGCTGACATGAAAGTTGTTGAACCGGGCGCCTTCGCTGGCCAGCCGATCAAGTGTGGGAGTGTTGATCTGGTCATTTCCCGTCGAGTGCAAGTCGCCGTAGGCCTGGTCGTCGGTCAATATCAGGAGCACGTTGGGCCGGGCCGTCGGCTTCGAGTTGCCAGCGGTGGATGAAGAACCATCGGCGGCATGCACAGCCGCCAACGACGCCATAAGCAGACCAGCCAGCCCTGCCTTTAGTATTTTCATTTTGAGTATTTTCATTCTGGGTATTTTCATTTTTGCCGGGGTTTTCAGCGGGTTTTAATCCGGGCGTGCTGCAAACAGGCACTGATCGCGCCGCGAATCCCACGGGGAACCCCGGTGCCAACCATTAGAACCGGAATCATTTTGATAAATGTTGCATTTGGAGGGAGCAGGGGTGTTGAAGCCGCAACTTGGAGACGTTTGGGTTGTCACGGTACACAGTCCTATGTTTGTAGATAGTCACAATTTTTGCGACAGGCCGGCAAAGGGGTTTCTTGGAGAAAATCGAGGCGATCGAGAATGTTTTGGGTTTCGTTCAGAAACTAGACCGGTTTCGGTTTAATTTGTCGCATTCCTCTCGCCCCGAAGGGGCTGAGTAAACCAGCCCAGGGCAACGCCCTGGGGGTATGCGTGTGAGAGAGCCGTGCCCTGCAAGGGCACAGGGAAACGCTCGTGCTCAATCCGCTCCCCCTTACCAGCGCCCTTGCAGGGCGCAACCGGTTGTTGCGCGGCACCCAGGGCGACGCTGCGCTCTGCCCAGGGCTGGTTTCCC
>CAIYQA010000053.1 GCA_903928175.1 uncultured Spartobacteria bacterium
CGCCTCGAGTTCCTCCACCCGCCGGGCGAAAAGCGCGAGCGTTTTCTCGAGCGGTTCCGGCGAAGCCATGTCCACCCCAGCCGCCGCGAGCGTGGGCAGCGGGAAACGCGAGCCGCCGCTTTTGAGGAAACCGAGATACGGTTCGGTATTACCCGTTCCGAGCACCTGCTGGGAGAGGGTCACCGCCGCCGAGATGCCCGTGGCATATTTGTAAACGTAAAACGCGCTGTAGAAATGCGGGATGCGCAGGCATTCGAGATCGAGTTGCGGATCGAGCGCGAATCCCGGCCCAAAATACGTTTCCAGGAGCTCGTGGTACACCGCCTTGAATGCCTCCAGCGTGAGCGCCTCGCCCGCCTCCTCCATCGCGTGGGTGCGCTTCTCGAATTCCGCGAACATCGTCTGCCGGTACACCGTGCCGCGGATGTCATCGATCTGGCGGTTGATGAGGTAGGCCCGCATCTTCGGGTCGCTCGTGTTTTCGAGCAAATAATGAGTGAGCAACTCTTCGTTGAAGGTGGAAGCGACCTCCGCGAGGAAGATCGGGTAATCGTAATCCTGGAACGCCTGGTTGCGCTGTGCATACCAAGTATGCATGGAGTGCCCGGCCTCGTGCGCCAGCGTATAGACATCGGAAAACACATCCGCCTTGTAGTTCATGAGGATGAACGGCGGATTCCCGTAACTGCTGGAGGAGAACGCCCCCGAGCGTTTCCCCTTGCTCTCGTAGCGGTCGCTCCAGCGCCGGTTGCGCAGGCCATCTTCGAGGGTCGCGCAATATTCGCGGCCCAAAGGCGCAAGCGCGGCGATCACTTTGTCGATGGCCTCGTCGTACGAGACGTGCGTGTCGATGTCCGCGACCATCGGCACATAAGTGTCGTACTGGTGAATCTCGTCGAGCTTGAGCACCTTGCGCCGCAGTTCGTAGTAGCGGGCCAGCGGGGCGAGATTCGAGCGCACGCTCGCGATCAGGTTGTCATAGACGCTCACCGGCACGTCGTCACGGAAGAGCGCGGCCTCCAGCGCCGAGGGATAGCTGCGCGCCCGCGCCGCGAAGACATCCCCCCGGATGGAGTTCGCCAGCGTGGAAGCCAGGGTGTATTCGTGATCCGAGAACTCGCGGTAAAACTGGTGGAACGCCGCCTTGCGCACGGCGGGATCGCGCTGGACCAGGAACGAGGAAAACGCGCTCTGGCTCAGTTCCCGCTCCTCCCCTTTTTCCGTGCGCAACGTGCCGAATTTCATATCCACGTTGGTCAATTGATCAAACGTCTCGTGGTGGCCGTGCAACGCCGCCGCGCCCAACGCCAGCAGCCGCTCCTCCGCGCCGCTCAGCGTGTGCGGCTTGAGGCGGCGCAGCTTGCGCAGGGTGATCTGCCACGGCGCGAGCAGCGGGTCGGCCCACATCCGCTCAAACGCGGCATCGTCGAGCGCCTGGATTTCCGGCAGGACAAACGCGGTCGCCTCCCCGATGAGCGTGAGCAGATTTTGCAACATCCCTTCGCGGGTGAGGTTCACGGCATTCGAGGCGTCCTCGGAAATGCGCAGCATGGCGTAATGCGAGAGCCGCTCGATTTTGAGGTTGAGCGCTTTTTCAAACTCCAGCACTTCCAGGAGCGTCTGTGCCGACTCGGTCACGCGCCCCTTGAACCCGGCGACCGCGGCCCAGCGCGTTTGTAATTCCGCAAAATCCGCCTGCCACGCCGCATCGTTCGGGTAAAGCACCGTGAGGTCCCACGTATCAGCCACCGGCACCTCGTCCCGCGTTGGAATCCGCCCGCCGCCCGCCTCGTTGTTGTTGGAAAAAATGTTCATGCGATAGGGATACCCTAACGAGGAAACCGCCCTGCGAAAAGCGCGAATCGCACGGGCCTCAGTCTTCCAGCTCCGTGTGGATGCGGATAAAGTGCAGCAAATCGTGGCGGGTGATGATCCCGATGAGCCGCTCGGCTTCGTCGAGAACTCCCAGGCTTCCCTGCCCTGGGATAAGCAGCAGCCGCAAGGCGCTGGCGGCGCTGGTCTCGGCCGGGATGCCGAGATGTGCGTCATGGTCCTGGGCCAGTTCGCCCGCGAGAACGTAAGGCCATTTCTCGCGTGGGACACTCTTGAGGGAATCCAGGCGCAGCAACCCCCGAAAGCGCCGGTCGTCGTCGATGACCGGAAAGGCCACATGGTGGTTCGTGAGAAAATAGTCGTCCACGGCGAGATTGAGCGGCAATTGCGCGGGGACGCAGACGGGGTCGTGCGTCATCAAATCGCGCACGCGCACCCCGTCCAGGAATTGTTTGGAAAGAGCTTGTGCATAGCCGCTTTCCGCCGCGCTTTTGAGAAAGCTGCCGATGATCAGGAAGAGCAATCCCTGCCCCCATTGGCCGCCAAAGATCAGGATCACGCCCAACGCCATCAGGAACCAACTAAACGCCACCCCGATGCGGGAGGTGATGAACGTCGCCCGGCGAAAACCGCCGCTGTACATCCAAAGCAGCGCGCGCAAAATGCGCCCTCCATCCAAGGGATAACCGGGGATCGCGTTGAAAAGAACCAGCAGGAGATTGACGGACGCGAGCCATTTGAAAACGGCAACCCCCTCGGGAAAAACCGCGGCGTTGCAGACCCAGGCGAGGGCATGATAGAGGACGACCAGCACGAGCGACACGGCGGGACCGGCAACGGCGATCTTGAGTTCCGTTTGGGGGTCCTCCGGTTCGCGGGAGATTTCGGCCAGGCCGCCGATGAACAGCAGGGTGATGCTCGGGACGGGGATGCCGCACCGCTGGCTCACCACGCTATGGCCAAGTTCATGCAGCAGGATCGAGAGAAAGAACAGCAGCGCGGCGACCACGCCCATCGCAATGTAAACCCCCGGGTCGCGCCCGCTCAGTTCGTGCGGGAAGAAGAAAGTGGAAAGCGTGTAGATGACCAGCGCCACGATGAAGAACCACGAGTAATCCAGGTAAAACCGGATCCCCAGGAATTTCCCCAAAAAGACACCCGATCGCGTGCGATCCTCCTGGGAGCCGGTTGGGTCTGTCTCGGGCGGCTCAGGGGATCGCATACTCTCCGGGTTCATGGCATCGGTTTGGGTGGCGGAGGAGGCGGCAACAGTTGTGAGGCGGTTTGCACCTCGGTTTTGGGAGCAAGATTCAGCACCGGCAGCAGCGGGGTGAAAACGAGCGGCTTCGCTTCCAGGGGAAGCATTGCGGTATCCGGCGGAAGCGGTTTTGCGCCGGGGGTGAATGCGATGCGGATCAATTCGTCATCCTCGGGCCGCTGGCCGGAAAACGTGGAGGCGAGCCCGTCGGGCGGCCCCACGAAATAGCCGTCGAATTTCTGGATTGAGTTTTCGCACAGAAATTTCCCGGTAAGATGCGCCACGACATACGCTTTCTCATCCAGGTACCAAGTGCCGCTCTCCAGTTTCCCGATGGTGTAGGAAGTCCCGGCAGGCAACCCGGCGAAGGTGACGGTCCCCTTCGCGGCAAGGGGCGAACCTGTTCCTGCAAAATGGAGGTCCGCCGCCACCGTGCCCTCTTTGATTTGGACCGGGTCCGGCGTCGTGACCCCCACGCGAAAGGTCCAATGATCGAACGGCGCTTGAAGGGTAATTACGGGTGCGGGCACACGAATCGTTTCGGGATTGCCGCTGGTTATGAGCGCACCAAAATGGGGCCGGGGAGTGGTTTCCAGCGCAACCACCTCCGCAGCGCCGGCAACCTGGGCGGCGAGGCGTGTGCCTGTGACGGTCACGTCCACGGTGGCATTGCCCGCCCAGCTTGGACCGGCGTTGAAGCGGACTTTCTCCCCGTGCACGAGCAGATCGAAGGCGGTAGCCTCGTAGTTGGAAAAATTCAGCGAACCGGTGGCGGAGAAATCGCCCCAGGAATGGCTGGCGGAAAATTTGGAGAGCCGCAGGACATTGCCGTCGATCTCCGCCTCGGCTTCCAGCTTCTCGAGCGCGGGGAGCCATTCGGTGGCCGGAAGCTGGCCATTGCTGAGTTTGATCCCGCCGGTGATCCGCAGCTTGCGCAAGGTGCTCTCGGTTTGGAACGTGCCGGTGAGCAGCCCGCGCACGGGAAGGGCGCGCCCGGTGAGATGGGCGACTTCTTCAAGGTGCACCCCCTTGGCGCTCACGTGCGCCACCAACGGGGCATCCGGGGAAAACGCGGCAAGGCTGGGGTTCACCCACCATTGGAACAAATTGAAGGGCAGCGTGGCGTCGCCTTCCAGCAGGGAAACTTTGTCTTGGGTGAGCTTGATCCCCTCCAATTTGAACGCCTTTTCGTCCGCCGCGAGCCGTCCTTCCAAGCGGATTTCGTCATTGGCGAGCACGCACTTGCTCAAGAATAATCCACCGGGTGCGTAGGTGCCCACCAGGTCGGCATCGACGGGAAATGTGGCGGGAATTTCCGAGGTGTTGAGCGTGCGCAGCTTGCGGAAATGGGCGGTGAACGCGCCGGAATGGGCGTCGGTGGTTCCATCGCCCGACCAGTTGACCACCAGGCCGCCGCTGGGGGGCGCGGGAACAATCGGCTTTTGCAGAAGCGGGCTGTAGGCGGCAAGTTCCTCGATCGAGGCGTTGAGTTCGCCCTGGTAGCGCCGTTCGCCGAGGATATTGACCGACCCTTTGCCGCGCACAAAATCGGAGCCGTGGGTCGCCTCCAGATTGATGATTTGCAGTTCGTTGCCGTCGAGCTTGATCCCGGCGTTCAAAAGATCGAACGGAACGCCGCGCCAGGCGAGCTTGGACCCGGCAATGAGCAACTGGCCGGAATACGATTTCTTGTCGCTGCGGATCGAACCATCCACGGTCATCTTCCCGGCGGTGTCGGCGAACTGCGGGCCGAACAGCGCGGAAAGTTCGGTGAGATTGTCAAAGCGGGCGGCGATGTCGAAACTGAAATCCGAAAGCCACCAGGGCGTTTCCTCGCCAGGCAGCGCCATCTCGCCTTTCAAACGCAAGGTGTTATGGGCCTGGTGCAACTCCAACTCGGGAATCTGCACCCGGTGGTTTACCACCGTCACGCCGAGCACCAGCGAGTTCCACTGGCGCGCTCCCCAACGGAAATCGCGCGCCTCAAACCGCGTGGAAACCGTCGCGTTTTCCAACTCGTGCGGAGATCCCCGGAACGTGAACCGCCCTTCCTTGATGAGCCCCCCGGCTTTCTCCGGCGCGCCTAGGAATTTGCCGAGCGCTTCCACGGAAATGTTGGAGAAATAGCCGACGATATCGTACGTCGGCAACCGCCCGAGCGAGGTGTTGAGCAGTTCGCCGCCCAGCGCACCGCCGAACGCCGCGAAATCGAAATCGACCTGCAACTGTCCCCGCGCCATGTCGTCGAGATCGCACGAAAGGCTTTTCAAAAGAACCCCCTCGCTCAAGGTGATATTCGCCACCCGCAGCCGCGTGCCTTGCAGCGCGGTGGTGCCGCGCAATTTGGAGAAACTGCGGCTCGTGCCGACTTGTTCCAGCGTGAGTTTTTCAATGGTAATGAGCCCCGGCTTCGACGTGCTGACCGTGAAATGGATATTGGAAAAATTCACCGTGCGCTCGCCCAGGTGAAAAATAAAACGGGAGTTGGAGACCTCGGTAAAAGTCGGCAAGGGCAGCCACGACTGGAACTCCGACTGCGTTTGGGCGGGCGTAGGCTCGGGACCGGTTTCCTTGGAATAAGGCTGGAAGGAAACCTCGGCCTGGACGCCCGAAAGCGTGAGCTGGTCGAAAAATCCCCTGCCCTTTTGCAAAAGCAGCGAGCGCCAGGAAAAGACCGCTTCCGCAGAGTCGATGCCCGCCTTGGAAACCACCGCTCCTTTCGACGAAACCATCCAGATGTCCCGGAAAACGAGCGGCTCATAAAGGCTCCCCTCCACCGAGCCGATCTCCAAATGCGCGCCATGCCGGGCCGCCTGAAAAACCACCCCTTCCCACATGGCGTAGCGGAAGAGATGCGGCTCCACCAGAACCATCAGGAACAAGCCTACAGTGCAGATCAGCGCAATGCGAATGCGCAGGAAAAGGGAGTATTTGGTTGGGTTGCCCACAGGATCAACAGACTTGAACCTCTTATTCTCAATGAGAAGTGCCGGGGGTGCAAGCTTCAAGGCAGGAACGCAGGAACGGGTGCAATTGAAAGTGTTGGCTGATCAAGCAGCTTTGAGGGAGAGGGAAATCCAATAGGGATTCCAGCGGTGGTTTGCGCGTAAAACGCGGAGTTGTGCGATGGCCGAGGCATTTTCATGCTTCCACCAGGCTCCGGC
>CAIYQA010000054.1 GCA_903928175.1 uncultured Spartobacteria bacterium
CAGGTGCTGGGCTGCGACGGCGGTCAGGGCCTTCTGAATGATGGTTGAGGATACATACTCGTCGGACAGCACCGCTCCAACCGCTGGGAAGACGCCACCGAACTTTTCGTTCAGACTCCCCGTGCCGAGTTTGAGCTGCAGTTCGCCCTTGGACGTATCGAGTTCCGCCAGCGTGAGCTTTGCTTCCAGATTATGGGTGAACATCACCCTGGACCGCTCACCGGCAGCCAGTTTGCATTCCTGTGCTGGATCGAACCGGTATTCCTGGACGAGCGATTGTTTTTCGGGCACGGGGGCGCCGACGGCCTGGAGACCCGCGATGCAGCCCTGGTCGTCGCGGAGTTCTTCAGGTGTCATCTCTGCGCGGTCAAACATTCGCCACCACATTGGTTTTTCTTCGCGGCGGTGAAAGCCGATCAGATCCGCGAGAACGACGGAAACTGCGTCGCCCCGCTTGTGAAGTTTTTCGGCTGTTTCCAGACGGGCGAGAACTTCAGGCGTCAAAACAGGAGGATCCGATGGGGCCAATGCGGGAATCGAGTGCGCCGGGGCGGTCTTGTGCTCACTGCCAACCGTCCGCAACCACTGCAACAACTCCGCCGTGGATTTGCAGTCATCCTCATTGTAGTCACGGATGTCCTTGAGGATGGCGCTACTCTTCCAGTTCCTCGACTGTTTGCTCTCCATCCAGCGGGCATACTGGACAATGGAATCAACGGCGGTGGCGACCTCGGTGGCCCGCTTTGGCCGGTAGAGCCGCTCGACCCGCTTGATCGAATAACTGTCCTCGCCGATGCGGAGGCCATGGCGGACGATCTGGTAGAGGTCAACGAAAACCTCGTTCCGCAACAGTTCATCCACCTCGTCCTGCCGGGAGTCATGGCGGGTGCTCAACCGCCGGACGGCGCTCACCTCATAGGCCGCATAATGGTAGATGTGCATGCCAGGGTTGCGCTTCCATCTCTTGAAGACCCAGTCCACGAAGCCCTCCAAAGCGGCCTTTTCCTCATCACGGTCGTGTGCCCACCAGTCCTTGAAGTCGAATGAGTCCGGCTTCCGCGTCCGCGAACAGGTGCCAAACAGGTATTCCAGTCCGCCAGAAACCAGCGGGTATCCTTCCATGTCGAAAAAGACATCTGCCGGATGATCGGGAGGAAGGGTAACAAGTCCCACGGGTTCCCCGTTGGGGCCTGTGGGGGGCAGCACCTCGAAGCGTGGGGCGGCGGCGGGATTTTTAATCCGATCGGTGCGCGTCTGGCACTGGAGGCGGGCCTGGGCGACGAGTTTTTGCAAAGTGTCGTTGCTAAGTTTGCGCACCGATTTGCCGGATGCGGCGGCGAGGTCGGCCATCGTGCTAATCCCAGCCGTTTTGAGTTTCTTGATTTGGCCGACGCTGATTCCAGCAACACGAACAAGGTGGTCCGTGTCATCGAAAAACTTTTCCGCCACGGAAGTCCAGCGGCCGTGATCCGCACGCGGAAGAGGTTCCGGTCGGTCTTTCAATTTTCCAGTGAACCCTTCGTGCATGGAGAGGAAGGCCGCCTTGATGCGGCTGTAGTAGTGGATGAAATCTTCGATGCGGAATTCCACCCTGTCCTTGCTCCCAAGGATGATGCCGAACTTTTCTGGCATCGGGCCGCCGGTGACAGCGGCGAGCATTTCCGAGTAGCAGCAAAGTTGGATAATGAAGTATGGCTTGGGCGAGCGGGCCAGTTTCGTGTCCCAAACCTCATACTGCCCAGAAGCTTCGAGCGTGAGGAAGTCGGCGAAACCAGCGAACTGCCCGCATTGCAAAGCCGCCTGGTAAATGATGGGAGCCTTTGCTTTGAGCGCGGCGAGCGTCTTCGTCTGGGCATTGTCCTTCGGAATTACAACCAGGTTTTTGACCGTGGCCTTAAACTCCTCCAGCACCGTGCGTTCGTGCTGGTCGCCGGTCTGGGCGATGAGCGCTTCGTCCTCCGTTGGCTCGTCGGGAGTGACCGCACCTGGGTTCTCCAAATGGTAGTGATCCATCCACGATGCGAACGGGGATGCGAGATAGCGAATGAGATCGCTGGGTGAGTAGATTAACCGGCCGTGGTGTTCTTTCATTTGATGTTCAAGGTTTCGGTCGGCTCACCGGTGGGTTCCAGGAGCGTTCCATTCTGCCAAATCATCGGGATTCAATACAGCGGCAATCCGAGGGGAGCCATAGACCGCACCACCCGTCAGCACGCGGATGTTTGGGGCCGGGAAGGCGGTGCCGCTGCTGTGAGTGTGGCCGCAGAGCACGGTGACCCGCTTTTCGGGATAGCGCTCCGCGATTTCCCGAATGGCTTCCCCTGCGGACACATTGGAAAAATGCGGAAGATATTCTGGATCCGAATTGGCTCCTTCGTGCCAGGCGGCGCACTCGAAAGGGGGAACGTGGGTTGCGATCCAGACGTGGTTGTATTGCGCCAAAGCCTTGGGAAGGGTTTCCCGGAAGTAATTCGCCGAGGCTTTTCCCAACGCCTTCAACTTGGCGAAGAGTTGGCGCTTTGTGTCGGAATGCAGATCCGAAATCAGCCGAAAATCGTTGAGTTCGACATCGGAGCCGATGCCGAGCCCGCCCCGACCATCGCCCCAACCGCGATGTCCAATCAGAGCGCTGTGCTCGCCCAGTGGAATGATTTCCCCATGCCCAAGTTCGTTCAAGTTGGGGGCTTCCACCGTGGCGCAAACCTCATCCATTACCGCCCCCACTTGCGCGAAGGAGCTGTGGTAGAAGTCATGATTTCCGAGCACCACATAAACGGGGGTGCTTTTGACAGCGGAGGCAAGCCGAAGCAGATGCTGCTTCAATGACCTCCCGGAGGATATATCGCCCGTCAGCACAATCGCATCGCACGGGGTGGAAGCCAGAAGCGACAAAAACCTTTGAAACAGGAAGTCGTCGGTGAATTCCAGATGCAGGTCGGTGGCCCAAAGGAGTCGCATAGGTGTGGATTATGAATTGAGGGAGTGGGTTTTCGACATTAACATCTGACGGAACTGATTGAAGGTTGGAGTCATGGCCGCGCCCGCTGGACATTCCACACGAGTTTCGCCTGTGTGAAACCGTCGGGTAATCTCCTGAAGGGTGTCGCCCAAGGTCCAAAGGTAATTCCAACCCCAGAACTCGAAAAAGATGCCCAGCGTCCGCCGCAAGTTTCGTGTATCCATCCCCGTTTGGTGGAATGGGGATTCAGGATCCAAAAACTGGGATACCGACTCGATCTGAGCACGTGCCACCTGTGCGAGGTAAGCGTTGAGTCCGTACAGAAAGCACGCCGTGGTCACCAGCTGCGTCTCAGGCTGTTCCCCGAATCTCCAACTCACCGCATCCCGGATTTGCAGCGCAACCGATTTGTTCGTTCCGTAACTCAACACGGTGCTAACCGCGTAGCCGAACACGGGCGGCATCTCGTAATGGAGAAAATCGACGCGAGTCGAAGCGTTGTGCGGGGCCGGGCAATGCTCAATCTCCGCATCGGGAATGTAATGGCTCAGTACGGTCAGCCATCGCGCAAGCTGCTCCCGCAGCCATGCGATTTTATAACTGCCGTGCTCCAGCCGGTAGGCTACTTCTTGCATCAGCCCCTCGTCGAAGCACTGTAACGCCCGGTAATACTGTTCGGCACGCTGATGACGATCTTCCATCTGCGCGGTTTGCAGTTGCAGGAGAAATCGGCCTTCCTGGTTTGATGCAACGGCTCCCCAGCCCGGTTCATGGCTCGGAACATGGAGTTTTTGGGTGGAAGCGAGCGACTGGTATTTTTCATCGTGCACGATGATGCGTTGATCGTCGGCATAGTCCCGCACGCTCCACTGTCTGGTCTTATAAATCCGCTCCTGCTCGGTTAGCAGCCCTTCGAGTTCAGCCGAAGGGGTCTCATCGGTGAAGATGCGCCCATCTGGGAGGTTCTCAAAATGACATTCTTGGAAGGTTAGCGGAACGAAGATTCCGGGGTTAAGGGCCGAACTCTTCGTTGCGGGAGGCAGCAGGATCAAATCCGGTTCATACTGCGCCACCACGGTGCGCAGGTCGTTCGGCCAATCCCCGTCCGCCAGCACAGCGTGGCCGCGAATTTCTTCCAGCCATTCAACCAGACTTTTTCTGACCCAAGCCTTCGGGTGTATTATCACGATTTTCATATCCGCCGTTCTTTCCTGTTGGTTGTTGTTTATTGCACCGATGTTTTGGGTCCCAGAATCAGTATCCAGAGCTTCCGCTGCTCTTCGTATTGCGGGGCCGACCAGCCCAAATAAAAGCTCCGTCCTGCAGCCCCAGCAGCCAAAGCCCGTCGCCACAACGCTTCACGATTTGCTTTCACCATCGTCGAGAAAACCGAGCGGCCATTCCGTGCCCGTCGACTGACGAGGTATGCGCCGTCAGGCAACAAGGAGGTGAAGCGTTTCGTTAACCGCTGTGGCCGGAGCAAGACGATTCCCCACGTAAGCTCTCCCCGATGACCTGGTAGAGGGGTGGCATCCACCAACATCTCAACGATGACCAGCGTTCCCCTTGCGGCGAGAACCATGTAAATCAGCACGTCGAGGAAGACGCGGATCATCTTCCGAGACAAACCTTGGATTCGGATTTTCACTCCGTTCCCTTCCCAGAACGCAACCGCATGCCCGCCCGACTCCTGTGCGGACCTGCAAACTCCGACGGCGTAGCCTTCGACCTCAAAATAGGTTTCCGTGACTTTTGGGAGGTAGATGACGATTTCTTTTTTCACGTGCCTACTCCTTTGCGGGTTCCAGCACCGATGCCCCAACGAGTGCCGATCTGAGTTGTGAGGGGAAATCCGCCTTCAGGATTTCCGTTTCCCAAAAACGGAGCACGATCCACCCCACTTGTTCCAAGAAGGCGTTCTTGGCCTGGTCGTTTTGCAGATTGCGCCGTTGGATGTGGCAGGTCGGCCCGGTGGGATAGAGTGCGGGGTTACAGTGGAAAAAATCCCCGTCCGCTTCGATGGCCACTTTCCACTTGGGCAATGCACAATCAATCGAGTAGCGCCCGATGCGATATTCTTCAATGGGACAGATCCCCAGACAAACTAGCGCCTCCCTCAATCGGCAATTAAGGGAACTCTCCCGCCCGAAGTCGTGATGCTCGTGCATTTCCGCCGTGTGCTGGGCGATCCGCTCTTTGGTCGCACTGGTATGCGGGGTGGTGTGCCTCGCTTTTCGGGGATGGCTCGCCCGATTGAGTCTTTGTTTGAGCCGGGTTTCAGATCCCTCGATAACTCCCTGGCGCATGACCGCCATTGCGATGCGATATGGGTGGTTCGGCGGCAAATTGCTGTTCCACGCCGCCTTGCCGAACATCGGGTTGCCCGCGCCTTTTCGCCAAACACTGGCTCGTTCGCAGGCCCGGCGAAAAGCAGGACTCATTGCCTTGGTGATGCCGACGCCTCGTTTGTAAGTGGCCAGGAGCAATCCCGCGCCGCTGATCCGAAAGCCAACATGGCTTCGAGAAACAGGACACCGCGGCCAGCAGATGCCGAGATGGAATTCGCAATAGTAACGCAGAACGATCCCGTGTGATGCGAGATGCTTGCAGAATTTGTTCAGAAAATACGCTCCGCCGCTCCGGCCTGGGTGCTGCCTCGTGATTTCCTCTCGCGTCAGCCCGCAGAGAACGCAGCGGGCGAAGAGCGAAACCGGTATTATGCTCATGCCAACGTCTACGCGCGGCGATAGGACGGCGCGTCTTCAAAAGAAGAACCGCGTGCAGCGATGGCGCAATGGCGGTGATGAAACCCCGCCTCGGCTAGGCGGCGACAGTCCGTTGGATTGCCGTCCGCAGAGCAGTGAAGCTTATGGGTTTGATGAGATGCTCACCGAACCCCGCATCCCGACTCTGGCGGATGTCTTCTTCGGTTCCGTAACCGCTGAGCGCGATGCCACGAAGACCATACCGCTCTTTCACCTCGCGCATGATGTCCAATCCGCTGCCGTCGGGCAGGCCCACATCGCTGATGAGCAGGTCAAACGGTTTCTTTGCTGCCACATCCAACGCCTCTTTGACGCAGATGGCTGTCTCAACGCCGTATCCCCAACGCCGCAGAATCCTGGACAGCGTTTGCAAGGTGGCTTCGTGATCGTCCACCAGGAGGATTCTCCGTGACTGTTCCTCGCGTGGAATAAAAGCAGGCGGAGTTTCAGACTGCTTGGGCGTCGCTGCAACCGTGGCCAATTCCACCGTGAACGTCGCCCCTTTGCCCTTGCCATTGCTAAATGCGGTGATGCTGGCTTCGTGCAGTTCAACCAACGCTTTGGAAATGGCCAATCCAAGGCCCAGTCCGCCAAACTTGTGATCTCCGCGCTGTTTCCCTTGGGCGAAAGGATCAAAGATTTTCCCGATGACATCCGGTTCGATACCGATGCCTGTGTCGGTTATTTCAATCTGAATGCGCTTCCCTTGGTTCCTTGAGCGCAAGTGGACGGTTCCGCTTGGTGCGGTGAATTTGAGCGCATTTTTAAGGAGATTCAGGAAGACTTGGGTGAGCCGCCCCGCATCGCCACGGACATTGTGCCGTTCCGCTTTGAGTTCGGTGATGAACTGCAATTTCCGGCTCCGAAAATCGGGTGTCATGGTTTGTATGACCTGATTGAGCACTTGGTGCAGGTCTATCGCTTCGAGTTGGACATGCAGCTTTCCCCGCCGAATCCGCGTGTGGTCGAGCAGATCGTCAATAAGTCGGGCTTCCGATTCGATATTCTCGCGGATCATGCGAAAGATGCCCCGAAGTTCGGGAGCAAGAGCGGTGTCGCTCTCGCAATCGCCGCTGGCGATAAGCACCCGGGAAAGCGGGTTTCGCAGCTCATGGCTGAGCATGGCAATGAAGTCGTCTTTCGCCTGCGCCACCGCCTCGGCCTCCCGGCGCATTTCGATGTTGAGCTTGTATTCCGTAAGGTCCGTTGCCACCAGGCAAACGCTTTGGTTCCCTGCGATTTCCAACCCGCTCAGCGCCACTTGTACCGGAATCAGTTTGCCGCTGCGGCTTTGGAGATAAATTTCGCCACGCGCAATTTTACTGCGCGCTTGGGCCAGATGCTCCAAAAAAGTTGGGCGGTCGGCGGGCGCGATGAACGGCAGCGGGTCTTTGCCGATGATGCTTTCCAATGTTTCATC
>CAIYQA010000055.1 GCA_903928175.1 uncultured Spartobacteria bacterium
AGACCCCCATGAAGCGCTGCGGTACACCCACCTCACTTTGGAACAGCTTGCCGCGACAGTGAACCCAGTGAACGCTTCCATCAGGCCAAATGAAGCGGTGTTCGATGTCGTAAGGACGTTCTCCCCTAATTGTGGCCCGCAGCGCTTCGACGGTCCGCTCACGGTCATCGGGATGGATGTGGCTCTCCCAATCCCGGGAAGAGTGGAATCCACCCGCTTGCAGCCCAATCATTTGCTCAAATTCCGGGGAGGGACGGCATGTGTTCACAATTTTCCTCAGCTCCTCGTCTGTAAGGGGAACGTGCAGTCCGCTGCCCAGATCCAACTCCCATGTGCCCATCTTCGCAGTTTCCAAAGCGATTTGAAGCCGTTGCCCGCGGTCACGCAACAACTCCTCAGAGCGGGCTCGATCCATTGCGATGGCGATGTGTCCGGCGATAAGCTGGAGAAACTCGATTTCGTCGGGAGCAAACTGGGGTTTGGTTCGACTGGCAAACGAAAGGACGCCCAAAAGCCGCTCGCCGATAAGAAGCGGAATGCAAAGGCATGTCTGAACGCCGAGGGCGCGGATATGGCTCAACTTCGGGTCTTTGGTATGTTGGATGTCATTGGAAGCAACGATTGTGCGGGTTTTGGCAGCCTGACAATGGATCGCTCCGCCAGAGCAGGCATCGCAAATCTTGCACACGGCACCCGCCGAAATGCCGGCGAGTGTAAGGAGGTCTAATCCGTGCGGTTCGGGAACCGCGAGATAGTTAAAAAAGGCATCGGCACCGACATGGGCTGCCAACTGGGGGAAAATATCCGCGACAATCTTTTCCGCTTTGCGCTGTGGCAAAAGTTGAGCAAGGCAATCGGAAAGGATTTGGAGGCGATCATTGCGTTGGCTCATCGTTTTTCGAGCCGCCTCATCGCCGTTCGCCCCCCTCTGTAAACCGATATTTTCCGGCACCTTAGCCTTTCCATTTCCTCTGGCATGGCGTGGTCGGCGGCGAAATCCCGAAGTAATTCTAGCGCGCCGTTTCATATTATTCAGAAAAACTCCAACCTCGCTCCAATTCAGGCAACATCTGGTGGGTAATTAAGTTCGCATCTGATCCCTTGCCTGTCCCCCTGAGTGCCCAACCGAGTGCAGGGTCGGGGAAACTGATTTTGACATGGCTTTCGGGAGAGCACCCAGAAGTTTCATTCCTGTGTTTCATTGACTAAATGCCCCACCAATTCGGAAATGGCCACCTGAAGCTCCTCAATTTGGATCGGTTTAGTTAGGTGCTTGGCAAATCCAGCGGCAAGGCTTTTTTCAATATCTTCCTCCATGCCGTAGCCACTCAGGGCGATGCCGGGGAGTCCGTCCCGGTTGTGCAACTCCCGCATGAGATCACGACCATCGCCGTCGGGCAAAGCCAGGTCACTGACGACCAGATCAAATTTTTCTGTCCCTTCACGCGCCGCCTGTGCTGCGGCAAGGGCTGCGCCCATGCTCTCGGCGGCGATCACGCTGCAACCTTTGCGTTCAAGCAAACGACCCAAGGTTTGCAGCGTGTCCACATTGTCCTCCACCAAGAGAACTCTCAGCTTGCGATCACCGATTTTCGATTTCCAAGCTGTCAGGAGTGCAGACGGGCGTGCGTCCTCTTCCGGCAAAACCTTGGAGCGCGTGATCAGGAGTTCGACCGCAAAGGTTGCGCCTTTGCCTTGCCCCTCGCTGGCACCCCAAATCTTGCCCTCGTGCATGTCCACCACGGCTTTGCTGATTGCCAGGCCGAGCCCCATTCCTCCGAACTGTTGGGTGATCTCTGCTGCGCCTTGTTCAAAGGGCTCAAAGAGGTGGGCGATCATTTGAGGTGCTATCCCAATGCCGGTGTCCGAGACTTCCACGCGAATGACCTCGGGATCAGGATTGGAGGAGCGGATAGTGATAGCTCCTCCTGCTGAAGTGAA
>CAIYQA010000056.1 GCA_903928175.1 uncultured Spartobacteria bacterium
GGCACGGCTCTCTCACACGCATACCCAGGGCGCTGCCCTGGGCTGTTTTACTCAGCCCCTTCGGGGCGAGAGGAATGCGACAAATTAAACCGAAACTGGTCTAGCCTGCGATGGGACTGCGCCACCGGGCGACGGGCAGGGCCGCAAGCGCCATCAATGCCAATTGGCTTGCCACAAACGCCATGAGCCACGGGAAGGCCTTGTCCATAAACCCGTAGGAATGCAAACCGACGCCGAGCATGTTCACGCCGAACCACGAGAAGCTCGTGACGACATTTCCGAACAGGGCAAGCACCATCAAGCCGCGTTGCCGAATGTACCCCCCCCAGCGGGCGTGGAGAATGATGGCGCACCAGAGCACAATGAGCAGCGCTCCATTTTCTTTCGGATCCCAGCCCCAAAAACGCCCCCACGATTGGTCGGCCCAAATGCCGCCAAGCACGGTTCCCACAAAACTAAACAGGGTGGCAAAGCAAAGCACCCCGTAGGTCATACGCGCAAGGGATTGGGCGGCATCGCGCGTGAGCGAACGGGTGAGCACGCCGCGCAGCACGTAGATCATCGCCAGCATTCCCGCCAAAAACATCGCGGAATAGCCGATCGTGATGCTCACCACATGCGTTGCCAGCCAGATGTTCGTGTCGAGAACGGCCCGCAACATTTCCAAGGTGTCGCCGCTTCCCGCCAGGTGATGCGCAATGATGAGCGTGATAAAACCGATGACGGCGGAGCAGGCCAGGCCGATTCCGTCCCGGAAAATGCGTTCCAGAAACAAGCCGATGATCACCGTTCCCCAGCCAATGAAAACCGCCGAGGAGTAGAGGTTGGTGACCGGCGGACGCCCTTGCAAATACATGCGCGCGGCAAGCCCGAAAGTGTGAAGCGCCAACGCGATCAGCGTTACGTAAATGGCCGAACGATTCAGGCTCCGTGACCAGCCCAGCCAGGAACCGCACACCAGCAGAAAGACGAACACGTACAGTTCCATGCTCTGGTAAAAGGGAGCGATATGATTGAATAAGAATTCAAACCGGGCGCGGCCCGTGGCCACGGGTTCTTGCGCGGCCATCGAGGCGGCAAGCGCGTGGACCTCCCCATTGAAGCGATCGTATTTCCCGGCGAGGTAGGCGTCCCCCAGCGCCGCATACGCTTTCACGGTCGGGTTGACCCCGCCCTCCTCGGGTGCCCGCCCAAGGCTCGCGCCAAGGGAAAGCCAGTCTCCGCGCTGCCGGGCCGCCGCATCCAAAGGCGGCACCGGCTGGATGGAGCCCCCATCGGCCAGGCCCTGGTAGCGTTGGGCAAGCTTTTCAAACATCCCGAGCTTCTCTTTCTCTGCCGGGTCCGCCTTGTCCCCTTTCTGCGCCGCATCGCGGGCCAGGGGAAGGAGTTTTTCGTAAGCCGCCATCTCCATCGAGAACTCCTTGGTCTCCTCGGGCCGCAGGCTGCGCTTGAGGCGCTGGTAAACCACCAACGCATTGCGCAGGTTGTAAATGGCGGTCTGATACGGCGTGCGCTGCGCGGATTCGACCCCCTCGGCTTGCTGTCCCTCCTGGTCGATCTTTGCCAGGAACGGCTCCATCTCATCATAGCTGAAGTATTTGCGCTCGCCTTGTTGCCACCCAAAAAGCCCGAGCACCTCCGGGTTGTTGATGGCAAAGGTGGGGTAATGATCCGCCGCGGACGCATTGAACATCAGGTCCGCCAGCCAGTGCGTGGCGGTGAGGGTTTCGCCGTCCTCCAGGCGCAGCGTCTGCCTGCCGCGCAGGATCACCAGGGCATTGCGCGCCACCGTATCCAACGGCTTGAGCCGTCCTGCCGCGAGCACCGGAATCTCGCCGAAGCTTTTGAAATCAAAGGCTCCCGGCGCCGCTTTTGGCATGCGCCAACTGGAGACTAGCGAGACCAAAACAAGGGCGACTACGACCCAGGGAAAAAAGCGTTTCATTTTGCGCGAGGAACCTTTGCACGCCGCGTAAAGCGGACGAAGTGTTGGCAGAATTGAATGAGCATGCCGAAGCTGATGATGGCGCAGGCGATATACGGCGCGACAAAGCTCGGGTTGTGCACGACTTGAAGGATCGAAGATTGGTCATCCTGGCCAAACCCGGATTGGTAATACGTCTCCCCCTGGTAGCGGAACGGGTGGTTCATGTAGATCAGAACCTCGCGATGCACCCCTTGCCCGGGATCATTGAGTGTGATCTGGCTGGCGAAGTTTTTCGGAATCTCCGTGCCGGGATAACGCTCGTGCGTGAATTTCTGGAGGGTGAGACTGTACGGCTTGTAATAGCGGACGGGCCGCATCTCCAGCCGCCACGGGCCGCCCGCAAAGGAGAAAGTCTGCGGCGCGCCAAGCCCTTCGGAAACCAGCCAGGTGCCCAGCGTGCCGGAGGCGGCTTTTTCTCCGGTCGGCACGAGTTCGATGACGGCACTCCTCAAATCCCGGGCATCCACCGCCGTGGCCTGGGGCAACTCCTGCACCGAGATTTGGGCGCCAACCCCGTGGTCCGCAGCCCGCGCGGCATTGGTCCCCGCGTTGGCGATCATCTGGATTTGCGAGTTCGCGTAGAAATGCTTGATCTCCACCCGAAACGGAATTCCGCTCAGATTCACGGTTCCGCCCCGGCGCAAGACCTCTTCGGGAATCGCCACAATGCGATCCGCATCGCTGTTCCTTTGATCAATCAGCGCCAACTCCACGCGCTGGCTGTCCTCGGAATAATTCTTCGTTTCTCCCGGCGCGAGTTGCAGGTGGCTTTCCACCGAAAGCAAATCGGTAAACAACCCGCCCGCAAGCATGATGATCAAGCCGCCGTGAATCAAATGCATCCCGAGATTGCCCAGGCTCAACCGGAAGCGGCGCAGATGGGCGGCGACCAGGTTCACCAGCAACAGCGCGCCCAGCAAATGCCCGCCGGGAAACACCGGGATTCTGAACCCGTGGGATTCCGCGGGCCACCAGATAAACAGGCTCTGGAAATACCGCTCCTGGACGACGTGCGTGCCAAAGTGGACCTGAGCCAGCGTCCCCGCGAAAACGAGGATGATCGCCGCCGCCAGGCAAACAATCGTGAGCTTCAGAGACGAGACAAAATCAAGGAACCGGTGCCACATGCTTATTGGGGAGAAGGGGTCGCGCTTTCCGCAGGAGCCTTATCCGCAGGAGCCTCGGGTTTGGCCGCTCCGGCGCGCACTTGGGTGGCCCATTTCAGAAAATCGGCCTTCTGCGTTCCCACCAATTCCGCGTTCCCGCGCATTTTGAAAAAGAACGTCATGCCTGCATTGGAAAGGATCGCCGCAACAATGCGTCCATCCTTTGCCGCGTCCGCTCCGGCAGGAAGGCCCTGGAGGTCCACCACCGTCATTTTGCCGAGGGGCGAATCCAGAATTTGCCCCTTTTGCGCCAGATCCTCCGCCGTGAAAAGCGGCTGCCCAAGCTGCGATTGCCAACGGTTGACATTGTCGAGCACCCCGCCCGCCGCACCTCCAAGGATGATCAGCGAAATGTCGGCCACGGTCTCTTTTTCGCCCTTGATCTCGAAGCTCGCCAGGCGCATCGGCGTGGGGGCTTTCATTTTCCACTGCGGCGGCGGAGTCCCGGTGTCGATCTCCGGGGCGGTCTTGCCGCTCATCTCAGGCGCGCCCGCCATGCCGGGGCCGCCCGTCATCGCTCCCATGCTCGGGTGCCCCGGAGGGGTCATTCCGGGCATTGCGCCAGCATGGGGGTCGGCGGGCTGTGCGGAGGGTGTCTCCTTTGCCACGCTGTAAACTTTGGCGTCTTGTTTTTCGTTGCAGCCGGAATTAAGCAAGCTAATGGAAAAAATTCCACACAACAGAAAAGATGGATAAAGCTTCATGAGTTGCCGTCCTATACATGGCAATTGTCCGGGAGTCAACAAGCGGGATCAACTTATCCGCGCTCATTTTGGAATACCCGCAGCGCCGCGCCAGCCCGGGTTCTCAGGGAATTCTCAGGGCAGGCTCAGCGCCTCAAATGCGCGGGAGGCCACCAACTCGGGCGTGTCGCCGCTCACGTCCGCTTGCCGGGGGGGCTCCTGCGGCTCTCCAAAAAGAATCACCCGCATCCGCATTTTCTCCGCGCCGATTTCGGTGGCGACTCCGACAGGCAGCGAACAGTCGCCGTTGAGGAGCCGCATCAATTCCCGTTCGGCGCGGATGGCCAGACTGGTCGGCTCATGATTGAGCGCGGCGAAAAACGCGGCATCCTCCGCGCGGCATTGCAAGGCGATCGCCCCCTGCCCGATCGCCGGGAGCATTTCCGCGATTTGCGCATGGAAGGTGCCTTCGTCGGATTCGAGAATGCCGTTCTCCAGCCGGTAGCCGAGCCGGTCCAGCCCCGCTTGCGCCAGCACCGTGCCGTGCAGCACCTCCGTTTCCCGCAGCTTGCGCAGCCGCGTGGCGACGTTCCCCCGGATTTCCTCAATGACCAGGTCCGGCCGCCGAAATTGCAATTGCCGGGCGCGACGCACGCTGCTGGTGGCGACGTGCGCACCGGCAGGCAGATCGCCCCCGGTTTTGGTGAGCAGGACGTCGGCGGTGTTGGCGCGTTCGAGGACCGCGACGAGCACCAGCCCTTCCGGCATCCCCCCGGGCATGTCCTTGCAGCTATGCACCGCGAGATCGATCTCCCGCCGCAAAAGCGCCTCCTCAAGCTCCTTCGTGAAGAGTCCCTTCGCCCCCGCCGGGGTGGCTTTGATGAGGCTTATATCGAGCTTGCGATCGCCGGAAGTCGTGAATTTGCGCACCGCGACTTTTGTATCCGGATAAATGCGTTCGAGAGCTGCGAGGGTCAGTTCCGCCTGGGCCAGCGCCAGTGCGCTGCCGCGTGTGCCGAGAGTGAAATTTTTCATGAATCGCTCACAGGAATCTGGCCGGACGGGGGTTCTGGTCGTGCCGCGCCGAGCCACTGGTGAAATTCGTCGATATGCCGCGCGATGAGTTGCTCACAATGCAGCACCTCCTGCTTGCGCACCTCCATCCCCTGCTGGGCAATCATCCGGAGGGAGTCGATATCGTAGAGAAACGCCCCTTCAATCTCGTTGACGGACGGCTCCACATCGCGCGGCACCGCCAGATCAATGAGGAAGAGCGGACGGTCGGGCCGCGCCTTCATCACCGGTCCGATCTTATCGCGCGTCACCACATAATGCGGTGCGGCCGTGGAAGAAATCAGGATGTCGATCTCGTGGTAGCGGCTGTCGCATTCCTCAAAAAGGATCGCCTCGCCTCCCATCTCCTCCGCCAGAGCCACCGCGCGCTCGTGGGTGCGGTTGGCCACAAAAATGCTTTTCACCCCGCGCGAGAGCAGCGCGCGCGCCGTCAATTCGCTGGTCTCACCCGCGCCGAGGATCATGACATGGCACGAGGAGAGTTTCCCGAAGATTTTTTCCGCGAGATCCACCGTCACCGAGCCGACCGAGACCGGCCCCCGCGTGATGCTCGTGCGGGTGCGCACCTCCTTGGCTACATTGAAGGCGCGTTGGAAAAATTTGTTCAAATTGCGCGAGGTGCTGCCCGCAGCGGCCGCTGCCGCGTAGGCTTTTTTAACCTGGCCGAGGATTTCTGTCTCGCCGATGACCATCGACTCCAGCCCGCTGACCACCCGGAACAGGTGTTCAATGGATGCCGTCCCATGGTGGGCGAAAAACGGCTCGGGAATCGTCGGAGTCACGCCGCTTCGCTCCGTCGCAAATTGGAGCAGCGAACACATGGCCCTTTCGGGATCGGTCGCCGCCGCGTAAAATTCCACCCGATTGCACGTGGAGACAATCACCGCTTCAGCGATGCCCGGCAACGCGCCCAAGCGGGCAAGGGCGGGCGCCAGTTCCGCCTCGGGAACGGCGAATTGCTCGCGCACATCCACGGCAGCGGTCCGGTGGCTCAGCCCAAGGCAAAGGATCTGCATCGCCTGTGTCTCGCTCACATTTCCCCTTTGCTAAAATGGTTGAAGATGCACAGCGCACCGATGGACAACACAAACACCAACACCGAAAGAATCGCCACGCGCCGCGGTCCCAACCGGCGCGCAAGCAGCAGCAATAAATAGGAGAACCACATCGCCCCGCCCCAAATCATCACCCCCGGGCCTACCCGCACGCGAATGGCGACGGCGGCAGCCTGGCCGATGGTGAGGAGCAAAAACCCGGCCCACAGGAGGCGCATATTCGTCGTGGCGAGGGCGGTGATGGGCGGCATCTGGAAAAAAATCGTGCCCAGGCGACGCGTTTTGAGCTGATGCTCCTGGGCCAGATACATGATCCCCGCGATTCCCGCCAGGGCAAAGGCGCCATAGGCCACCACGGAAACCGCCGCGTGAAATTCCAGCCAGGGGCTGTGCGGCGGAAACAAGGCCGGATGCGGCGTGTCAATGGGAGCCAGGAGCGCGACCGTTTGGATTAAAAACACCAGCGGTTCCGTGAACATCCCCAGGAGGGAAATCCGGTAAGTCGGCCCGATCAAAAGATAGAAGAGGGTGATCGCCCAACTCAGAAAAATGAGCGCTTCGAAAAGGTTCGTCAGCGGGCAATGGCCGATCATTTTCCCCCGTTGGCCGAGAAACACCGTCTGAAGCAGGAAGCCTGCCCCCATCATCGCCAGATTAAACCGGCGCGGCCGGAAATGCCCCGCTTTCACGGAGGCCGCCATCGCGGCGAACCCGAACAAAAAACAGAGCGTGGAAAGAATCAGCGGTAACCGGTCCATTTTGGGGAATTTGGTGTCACGCTAGCAAACAATCCCGGCAATGCAACCACGGTCCGCCAGAAATCGGCGCGTTCAATCAAGGCTTGGTTTGCAAACTGTTCAGCCAAGCCCCCCCCGGTTTGGCGCTCGAAAGTCGTGTCTGATGCCCGACTCTCGCCCGATTTGGAACATGAACTCTTTCCTAATTACCCTCTTTTGATTCCACGGCTTCCCGATCTTGAACCAAGCCGGATTTACCATAAACTTTGAGTAAAGTTTCTGCGGCTCCTGTGATCTCGAAATGGTTCAGGAAACACTGACGGGCATTGTCGCGCATCGTTTCCCTCTCCGACACGTCAAGCGCCATCCATCGCTTCAATAAAGCAGAGGTGCCTTCGAGATCATCCTTTTCGATAATCCCGGCATTGGCCTCCTTTATCTCGCGCCAAATGTTGACTTTATCTGAAATCAAAACGGGCAGGCTGGCGGATAAAGCTTCGGCCACCGAGATACAGAAATTCTCTTGGTGTGAAGGCAAGATGAAGGCTTCAGCCGCCTGGAATGCCCCCCATTTAAGATCGCCATCCAGCATCCCTGTCCAAGTAACGCGTTTTCCAATCCCCAGCGCATGAAACATTTGCTTGAGCCGCACAGCGTAAGGGCTCTCGTCCGGTCCCACCATCACCAGATGAAAAGAGGGTTCGGGCACCCCGGAAAGGAAACGATAAAACGCCTCCAGCAGAAGGTCGCCCCCTTTTTTCTCGTGAATCCTCCCCAGAAAGAGCAAAAGGCGTTTCCCCTTGATCTCGGGAAATTTTTTCAGAAAACACTGCCTCTGCGCCTCGGCATCGCCCATCCATCCCGCTGTGCCGTATTTGACGACCACTTCCTTGCAGCGGTAAAGCCAGAAGGAACGCCGCGCCTGAAGCTTCTCCTCCCTGGAAGTGAACAACACGGCTGTAGCGTCGCGAAGGACCCGGTATTCGGCCCAAGGCCAATAGAGCCATTTTTTAAGGTGCTTCAGGGGATATTTCTCCTTGAACCACGGATCCAGCATCCCATGTGTGAACACGAAGTAGGGAACACCTGCTTTTCGCAGCACGTGCCGTGCAGCAAAGCTGGTAAATTGCCAAATGCCATCGACGGTTATGATGGCGTATTCGCGACAGTGCGCGCGAAGCCAGGGGATTAATCTCGGGCAATATCCGTAGCTCGAATAGCAAGGCCCAAGCGCATGCACCTTTATCGGGAATTGCTGGATCCACAGCGCATCGGGGCAATCGAGGCAAACCACCTCCACCTTGCATTGCTTTTCTGCCAGCACGGCTGCCAATTGCTTGATGCCCTCGATGGGCCCCCCGCCGCTGGGATTGGCAGAATGGATGATATGCAATATCTTCATCGCAATTCCCAAGCAGTCAAAGCCGCCTGCCGGATCTTTCCGACGCCAAGGGCCGCAAGCCGGAAACCCGCTCGTGTGGGCAATTTTTTTGAAAGATGATCATGATAAATCCTTTTCTGTACGTAATTTTCCCCATTTTTACTGAGGATTACAAGGAAAATGGCCAATCAATTATGCCGTTGAGCATTTTCCCTCGCCAACCGCAGCCGAGGCGAGCGCGCTGAACCCGATCTTTGAATTTTATTTCAAGGTCGGCTGACCCCGTAGAGAAAAGCCACTCCGATTCATTCAAACCGAGTTGGCTTGAAAATCCGTTCGTTCCCGCTCGGTTCCTGAATCAGCAGGGCTGCCGGTGTGAAGCCGCCTTTTTCCACCCCCACTGGCCCCCCATCATTACGAACAGGGCTGCCAGGGTGAAAAGGGAAGAAGGTTCGGGAGCTTGAGGCGGGTCGATGGTGATGTTGTCCAAGTTGATATCGTTATAAAAATTCGCATCCACATCCGGTTGGTAAATGCCGTCGTAAATCCGAACTACCGGGGTTGCGCTGGTGGCCACAAAACTGAAGGATTCGTGGGTCCACGTCGAAGTTGCGCTGGACGACGCCGGAACCGTGAAATCGTATTCCTTCCCGTCAATCATCACCGCGGCAGTGACTTGTGCGGGCGATTTTACCCCAGCTTCAGGAGCAAGATCGAAAGCCATCGTGTAGGTTTGCCCCACTACAAGATTCTGAGTTAACGACGCCTGGGCGTAGATTCTGCCCCGGAAAGCGTCGCTATTAAGCTCCAGGGCAAAATTGCCTTCCGCAGGCGCGGCATTCCAGCTTTTCTTCAGGGTGGTGCTGAACCATTCAATTTCGGCAGTTCCTCCGTAATTATCCAAGGTGCCGTCATACCCAAAGCTCCATCCGTTGAGAGGGCCCACGGGGACGCTGTTCGCGTAATAGGCAGTTCCCCCGAAGTTCACTCCTTTGGGATCATTGCCACTGCCTTGAGACGGAGCATTTTCAAACCCTCCGTTGACAACGAGGTTGGCTTGCGAGAATGCCGAAGAGGAAACAAGAACGGCTCCCACAAATAGGATTTTTTTTAAAATATTCATAAAAATCTCCTGAACTTACGCAAAATTACCCAGACCTCTCTCATGTTGCAAGAACAAAAGTAGTAGAATTGCGTAATTTTCTGGTGCCATTGAGGGCCAGTCTGCTCTGCGGTAGAGTGATGGCGTGATTAAGGAGATCGGAATTGCGTGCGCTGGTTTGGCAGGAGCAGCCATCGCCCAGCTTACGCTTACCCGAACGCTGGGCTGCGAGCCCTGCCTGCCTGCCCGCCCTGCACGAACCGTTCCAGGCCGAGGGGGGAACTGGCGGTTCCAGCCCCGGGGCTGGACCTGGCGGGCGGGCTGCGGGCGGCCCGGGAGCGCAACCCGTCGCTGGAGGTACAGCGGCTGGCCATCTGCATCGAGTTGCAAGACATCCTGGTCCAAAAATCGGGCTACAAGCCGACACTCAACGCCAACACCGGTTACACGGTGGAAAACAACCGCCTTTCCAACAGCCTGGGCGACGCCGTCCACGGATGGTTTTTCAGCATCCAGGGAAACTGGGCGATCTTTGACGGCCTGGAAACCTATGGCAAGGTCAAGCAGGCCAAGGCGCGACTGGAACAGGCCAAAGCCAACTACGACGACAACGTCCAGTCGGTGTCCGATGCCAGGTCCATCTCCCGCAGCGCGTCCGGCGCATAGCGGTACGCGGCCCAGGGATTCTCCGCCGCCCACGCATACTCTGCGCACAGCAGGAGACTCAGTATCAGGCTCAATGTCTTTTTCATCATTGTGTTCACCAGTTTGTTCATTAGTTCATTCCTTTTTACGGCTCTTTTTCTTTCCCCGCTTAATCCATGAAAATCCCGTTGACGACGGCCTCTTTTCCCGCCTTTTGTTTGACCTCGACCTTGACGCGGCCCTGCATCTTCCAGGTCAGGTATTTTCCCTGCTGGAAACCACTGACCGTGCGCTGATCCAAGATCTGCCCGTCCCAACTCCAAATCGACACGGTTTGCTCGCGCCGACCCTCGTCATCCCAATCCACAAAATAGAACGACACCTTCCGCGGCGCAGGACCGACGTCGAAAAGGAAGAATATATCCCCGCTCCAATAATTAGGATTCCGTTTGCCATCCTTGGTCAGCAGCGCTCTGGGGTCTGTCGTTTCTTTAAACCATTTGCGCCCTGCATTCGTTTCCATCCAGGCATAAGCTGGCCGTGTCCCCCCCATTTCCGAAACCAGCGCTGGAACCCAATTCCCTTCCTTCCCATATTTGTCCTGCCAATTGCCATGGGTCATTTCGTCCTGGCCGACAAAGGTCGCCTCGCTCGCGGGAGGCGCCTTGGTGGTGACCGTCATCCGGCTGCGCTCATCGCGATAGACCACTTTTCCATCTTTGATCGACTCCAACACCATATAGAGAGTCTGCTCCTCCCGGTCCGGCTTGGGCGCTTCAAACGCCACCGTCTGCGTCGCATGGAATCCCGGCTCAATCTGGATCGACCCGGCCGAGCCCTTGCCGACCAACGGCCCGAAAGGACTGTCCCAGTGCAGCGACCAGTTCAACGCCAGTTGATTGCCGCTCAACCCGCCGTTGAACACCTCGATTTTCCGCTCGATCTTCGCTCCCGCCGCGTAGATCGGCGTCCGGTACGGCCAGCCGATTTTGCCCGACTTGGAGTTCTCCTTGATCATCGGATTCAAATCCAGCAGGCCGAGATCGATCACCAGATACGGATGCAGCGCCCATTGCACCGCCTCGACAATGGGCGAGCCCCACCCATCCACGCCGTCTGTACGATCCCCGTAGTTATTGTACTTCCAAGGATGACGTGCCGCATTCATCCCCTCCAGGAAGTTCGGCCAGAAGTTCAGCCAACTCCACGGGGCAATGTAAGTCCAATCGTTGAGCCTCACGGCCAGCGCCTGGTTGACGAAAGACGCCATCCCGTCGGTCGCCCAGGCACACTCGCCCATGCCGCGAATATGGTCGCCACCTTTGACAATCGGGACGTAGTGTTCCATCTGGAAAGCATGTCCCTTTTCCATGCCGGGCACTGGTCCACTCTTGAAGTTACACACCTCATACACCAATGGCCGCTTCGGATCGCTCTCCACGGCGGCATCGATCAGCCAACGCTTTTCATTTTTAGGGCTCGCATAATCCACCGGCGTCGATTCGTTGCTCAGCGAGTAGCGGGCGACACTGGGATGGTTGCGGGAAACCCGGACCATTCCTTGTATTTGCGATGACCATTTGTCTTTATTAAACTTGGAATCCGCGGCCCGGCCCGCGCCTTCCGGGATCAGCATGAACCCGGCCTCATCCGCCGACTCCAACAGGTAGCGGGTCGGCACGCTCTGGTGCAGCCGCATCGAGTTAAACCCGATCCGCTGGTAACGTTTCCACGTCTCCGGACAACCCTTGACATCGCCGTGCGGCGGCTGAAAACAGGGCGTCTCAGTCCAGCAATCGAACTCGCCGATCTGCCCATAGGCGTTGCTGTCGGCGAAACTGGTGTAACGCACCCCGTTGATGGTGTAGTAGAAAGGCCCTTCCTTATGTTCGGCGAACCCGAAGCGGACGCATTTTTCATGCAGTGGAGGGCGCTGCTCCGTCGGCGCCGCTTTTTTCGTATCGGTCGCGACAGAGCGCGACCCTCCATCGAAGAGATCCAGCTTCAGCCAATGCAACGTGGCGGTGTAATTCTCGCGGAAAGGAATATTCGGCCACCAATAGCTCTCCGGCCCCAAAGTCCAAGGCACTCCTTCAATGGTCACCTTCTGTACCTGGCCGGAGGGCAGCCGCACCGCTCGATCCGGCAACGACGGATAAGACAAGGCGCGTTGATTCCAACTGGATAAATTCCCCTTCAAAACCACCTCCCGCTCGCTACTGCTGGCATTGGCGATCCAAACGTCATATGCGAGCGACTTCCCGCTCACTGAGGGGCGGACAAACACCTCTGCCAGATACAAGGCCGGATAGAGCGCTATGCGCACGTGACCGATCAGTCCGTATGCATGCTTGGTAGTCCCTTGAAGCCCACTCCCAATCGGGTCTGTGTAGAACGTCATTCCCTTGTTGTAGTCGAACCCGCAGGGAACGATGGGCGGACGGCCATAGTGATGTTTGGTGTACGCCTTGACCTTGAGCCGCTGCGTCTCGCCCGGCTTGGCCACGGCGGTCACATCCGCTTCAAACGGGGTCATCGGCGCGTGGTGCTCCGCGACCTTTTGGTCATCGAGATACACCTCCGCCCCGTGGTTACAGCCGCCAAAGAGAATCTTCACCACCTGGCCCTTGGCCTCGGCGGGAATCGTGATCTGGCGCTCGTAGGTGGCACAATCCTTCACCGCCGCCGAAGGAATCTGCGGCTGCTGCTGGTCGGAGTTCCAGCCCCCCGCCGTCACCTTGATCGACCGCGGTGCGCCGCCATCGACCGACAACGTCCAGTCCTTGTCTGAGGCCAGATCGATCTCCCGCAGCGCGTCCGGCGCATACCGATACGCCGCCCAGGGGTTATTCTCTGCCGATCCCGCGTATGCCGCGCACAGCACGAGGCTTACTATCACGCTCCATGTCGTTTTCATTATATTTACTTTCGTGTTAGATCGTTCTTAATCAGTTCCACCTGCTTAATCCACAAAGAGCCCGCTGAGGACGGCTTCCTTGCCGACGGGGGCCTGCGGCTCGATTTCCACCAGCACGCTGCCCTGCATCTTCCAAGTGAGGTATTTGCCATTCTGGAAATCCTCCACCGCCCACTGATCCAGCAACCGTCCATCGCGCGCGCTGCGAAGCCGCACGGCGAGCTCGCGCTTCTCTTTGCCATCCCAAAGAAAATACAAGCTCACCTGCCGCGGGGTCTCGCCAAGGTTCAGAGGAAGGCAGAGATTGCCCATCTGCCAGCTGCGCCAATACCCGATAATCCGTTTTCCATCCTCCAGCGCCAGCGCCCGGGGTTCCTTGCTTTCTTTCACCGCCACCCATTGCGCGACATTTTGCTCCCCGAGATCAATCTGGCTTTCAACGGGGAAATTCGGCTTTTTTCCGGCCAGCAGGAAACCGACTTTGCCATATTTCCCCCGCCAGTCTCCCTTGGTCGTTTCATCCTCGCCGACAAAGGCCGCCGTGGTTTGCGGCAACGGCTTGGCGGTCACGGTGAACCGGCTGCGCTCGTCATGATAAACGACCTTCCCGTTCTTTACCGACTCCAGCACCAGAAAAAGCGTCCGCCGGGGCTGACCGGGGTTGGGCGTGTCGAAGACCACCGTCTGCGTCGCATGAAATCCCGGCTCGATCTTGAACGGCCCGACCGATCCTTGCGCCGCCAGCGGGCCGTCCACCGTGTCCCAATGCGCCGACCAGTTCAACGCGAGCGTGTCGCCGGTCAAGGCGTTGTTGAAGACTTCGAGCGACCGTTCCAGCCGGCTTCCGGCGGAATAGGCTGGAACCCAATAAGGCCACTTGATGGCTCCGGACTTGGAATTCTCCGTGATCAGTTCGTTGGCATCCAGCAGCCCGCGATCGATGACCAGATAGGGATGCAAGGCCCACTGCACCGCCTGAACAATGGGCGAGCCCCAACCATCCACACCGTCCTTGCGATCGCCGTAGTCGTTTGACTTCCATGGATGCCGTTCCGCGTTCATCCCCTCCAGGAAGTTGGGCCAAAAATTAAGCCAGCTCCAGGGAGCGAAGTGCGCCCAGTCATTGATCCGCATCGGCAGGACATAGCTGCTAAAGTATGCCATGCCATCCGTGGACCAAGCGCATTCACCCATGCCGCGGATATGGTCGCCGCTTTTGACATGCGGCATCGGCATGTAATGCCCCATCTGGTGGGCGTGTCCCTTCTCCATGCCGGGCACCGATCCGGTTTGGTTATTATTCACCTCAAAGACATAGGGCCGCGTCGGATCGGCCTCCACGGCGGCATCGATCAGCCAGCGCCACTCATTTTTCGGGCTGGCAAAATCCGCCGGCAACGATTCGTTCGCCAGCGAATAGCGCGCGACGCAGGGATGGTTGCGCGCCACCCGGATCGTTTCCTGGATCTGGAAACTGAAATTGGTCTTATCGTATTTGCTGGTGCCGTTGCCCCAGGACCCCCCCTCGGGCACCAGCATGTAACCTGCCTCGTCTGCCGTTTCCAGCATGTAGCGGGTCGGCACGCTGGTGGACAGCCGCATGTCGTTGAACCCGATCCTCTGGTAACGTTTCCACGTTTCCGGGCCCCCCTTGAACCCGCCATGCGGCGGCTGGAAGGCGGGCGTTTCGGTCCAGCAATCGTATTCGCCGATTTGGCCGTAGCTGTTGCTGTCGCCGAAGCTGGTGAAACGCACGCCGTTGACGGTGTAGTAGAACGGCCCCTCCTGGTACTCGACGAACCCGAACCGCTGTTGCCGTTGGTGAAGGATTTTACCGTCCTGTTCGAGCGAGAGCTTCAGCCAATGCAGCGCGGCAGAATAATCCTCTTGGAACGGGATATTCGGCCACCAGTAGCTTTCCGCACCCAACGTCCAAGGAACGCCTTCAATCGTCACTTTCTGTACCTCGCCGGGGGCCAGGCGCACTATTCGATCCGGCAACGTCGGATACGACCAGGTACGTTTATCCCAACTGGACAAGGCCCCTTTCAAGACCACCTCGCGTTCGGTGGCACTGCTGTTGGCTATCCAGACATCATACGCCAGAGACTTCCCGCTCACCGATGGCCGGACAAACACCTCCTCGATATGAACGCTCGGGTAGAGCGCCAACCGCACGTAGCCAGTCAGGCCATAGGGATACTTCGTGTGTCCTTCATAGGACTTGCTCATGCCCTTGTTGAAATCGAACCCGACAGGCACGTTCGGCACTCGGCCGTAATGGCATCGGCTGTACGCCTTCACCTTGAGCCGTTGCGTCTGGCCCGGCTTCGCCACGCCGGTCACATCCGCCTCAAACGGGGTCATCGGCGCGTGATGGTCGGCGATCTTCTGGTCATCGAGATACACCTCCGCCCCATAATTACAGCCGCCGAAGAGGATCTTCACCACCTGGCCCTTGGCCTCGGCCGGAATCGTGATCGCCCGCTCATAAACCACATAATCCTTCACCGCCGCCGAGGGGATCTGTGGCGCCTGCTGGTCGGAGTTCCAACCGCCCGCCGTCACCTTGATCGGCCGCGGCATACCACCGTCAACCGACAACGTCCAGTCGGTATCCGACGCCAGGTCCATCTCCCGCAGCGCGTCCGGCGCATAGCGGTAGGCCGCCCAGGGGTTCTCCGCCGCCCACACATGCACGGCGCAGAGGCAGGCAATCAATATCAGGTTCTTTTTCATTAGTTTTCTTTCTTAAAGTTGAGGGTTTCAAACGTGGCCGAAACCAGCCGTACCGGCCCCAACAGACCTGAAGGCAGCAGCGGGTCTTCCGTTTTCCAATGGCGCCAGGTTGCGAACGTCACTCGTCCGCTGGTTCGCGGCGTCTTCTTGGTCAACCATTCGGGAAAGGCCTTGAGCGCCCCCTCCGCGGTGTATTCGCAGTCCGCAGGCAGATGCTCGTCGCCGATCAGACGGTTGGGCCAGAGATTGGTCACCTTCACCCGCAGCGTGTTCTTGCCCGGATGAATTGCGTCCGTGATGTCGACGGCGAACGGCGGCTTCCAGAGGATGCCGAGGTTTTTCCCATTCACTTCCAATTCGGCGATCACCTCGACGCGCCCAAGATCCAGCCAAAGCCTGCGGCCCGCGCCTGTGTAGCTCGCGGGAATCTCAAATTCCTTATCGTAAACTGCCGTGCCCGAGAAGTATTTGATTCCTTCTTCGGGGCGTTTCGTCCAGTCCTCCAACTTCTCAAAGCGCACCGGCGCAGACGGCCCGGCCCATTTGGGGTCGAACTGCACGCTCCACCCGCCTTCCAATGCCAGCGGGCCGGGGATCTCGATGACTGCGTCCGCCTTTTTCCCGGCGGCCGTCGCGAATTCGTACCGGCCGGGCGCAAACGCCGTAAGCGCCACCTCCCCTGCCTTGCCAGAAATCTTGAACGCGGGCAGCATCTCCAGCAGCTCCGGCTTTTTCGGTTTCACCGCACCCACTTGCGCTCCGTTCTGCTCATAAGCAATCGGCTTGCCGTCGCGCACCACGGAAACGATCCCGTCCTCCGCTGGCGAGCGGAAAACCACAAAAACCGAGCCGCACGGATCGAGCCGCATCGGCACAAAAGTTTGTCCATTCTCGATTCGATACCAGGCGGCGGGTTCGATCTCCCCCGTGTCCGGATGCCAAAACTCGGGCCGCTTTCCCGTAACACGAAACGCGCAGACCGTCTCGACGGAGCTCTTTTCACAACTGGCGACAAAATACCAATCGGCCTCCTTCGAGGCGCGGTGGATGGCGTTGATCATGCCGTTCCCCGAGGACGCAAAGTCCGGCGCCAGCTTGGTTTCAGCGAAGACTTCCGCATAGGATTTGCCCCAAACGATCCGCCCCTTGCCAAAACGATTTTCCGTGACCGTCTTTCCATCGCACGGCCCCCAGACCTCGTCGGCAATCTTGCGGATTTCCGTCTCGCAGGCCGGGTAGTTCTCAAGCGTCGGTGAAAACTGCGGCTTGGGGCCGATCACCGTGCCGCCAGCGGCAACCAGTTCACGCACTTTTTTCACCACCGGCAAGGTCAGTGCCTTGGAATCGGGCAGCACAAGGAAACGGTAACGCATCCCGGAAGGAATCACGAAAAGACCGTTTTCGACCTTCATGCTTCCCAGAAGCATCTTGCGATCCAGCATATCGTAGTCGTAGCCCTTGGGGAGCGGGGACTTGGCAGGAAGCACGAGATAGTCGCTCCCCATCTGATGGCCAGCGAGATAGTCCTCGCCGTCGAAAAAGCAGACATCGGCAACAAACCTTCCCTGTTGCAAGAGGTACTGACAGCGGGTCAGGTAACTGATCCACGCCCGGCCCTGCTCCCACCAGGTGACGTTGCGGTCAAAGTTAAGGCCCCAGTGCCCCATGGTCATGCCGGGCGCCACGTTCATCCAGGGCTGAAGCGCCTCGCCGCAATACATGTCGAAGCGATTGATTCCCCGGCAATAAGCGACGTCGCCATACGGCTTGAGTGCGAAGGGATGAAGATCCCATTTTCCGTTACCACTGTACGACTCTGCTGCGATGATGGGCCTTCCATAGGCATGGCCCGCCGACGCGGCGAGCTTGCAGGAGGGCTCGCCCTCGCCGCTGTAGGTGGTTTGCCAGAATTCGCCCATGGGAATGTCTGCGGTTGCGCTGGAAAGCAGTTCGTCCATTGGCCCGCAGCCGTAGGTCTGGGCCTGGAACTTGAGGCCGTTGCGATGCGCCAGCGTCGCCAAATGTCCGTAGTAGTTCTCAAAAAATAAATCTGCAATGGTGCGCCGAAAATCCCAGAGAAACCGCTCGGTGATCTCCGGCGAGTCCACTATCCGGTTGCTCAAAGTCGGCAGGAACGGGCGCAGATCATAGCCGCGGCGACGACGAAATTCCTCGGGAAAAGCCGCTGTCCAGTTCGGGCACCCGACCTCCCAGCTGTCAACATAGGCCGAAACGAGGGCCTTGCCAGCCAACGACCCAGCGGCTTCGACCACTTGGCGCATCATGCCTGCCCAATGAGCTTCGAGGGCGGTCTTGCTGAATTTGTCGCATTCCAAGCCCACTCCGTAAGAACCCTTGTTCCAAGCACCGGTCGCCGTGTGTCCCAGCCGTAGGATGGTCCACTGGCCCTCGGGCACGTCCCAATCGAGTTTGCCGTCAGGCGTCAGGCGGCTGGTGAGGTCCTGCACCGCCTCGCGCGGCACGGCCAAGCCCGGCGTGGACTGGCCAGCAGAGCCCGCGACGCTGTCGGCCCGGACGCGGCCGTTCTCCGGCGAACTGTAAATCCCGCCACCCTCCCTCACGAAGGCTGCTTTCGAATCGAAGTTCTCAACTCCCAAACGACCCGACAATGACACCTCAGCCACCTGGATATTTTCCTGACGCGGAAATACTATGCGGTAGTAGCGGGCACGTACCGGTGTCGCATCGGCACTCAGACAGAGAAACATTTCATTCCCTCGACCGGATACGAGAACATTACGAATCGTTTTGAAAGTCTGTCCATCCTCGGAGATCTGCACCTCGAAGGGATGCCAGATGGTTGGCCCCATCAATGTGATGGTTCGGGCAGCGAACGGCTCGGCAAATTCAATCTGAATATATGGCTTTTGTGGCGCGGGCGGCAGTGGCAGCGCCGCGAACGTCGAGGGATTGCCATCCAGAACCTTCGCCGCGTCAAAACCGGGAAAGCTGGCGGTGATCTTGGGCGCGCTCGCCTTCATCCGGCTTTCCGCCTCACCCTGGGGCGTGCGAAATGCCAGCACGGCGATGTCCCGGTAATAATTAGCCCTCACCGGAGGTTGAGGCAGTACCGCCGAGAAATGAACGGGGCCCTGCACGGTTTGCTCGCTGGTGACCACACGCTGCTGGGCCTGTTCGGGGGTGATCCAGGGGCCGCCGCTGCTCGACCAGCCGGCGCAATTATGCATCCCGATTTCCAGCCCCAATCGACCGGCTTCCGCGAGGGCGTGGCCGATCATTTCCCGCCATTTTTCGCCCATGAAAGTCGCGGGTCCCGGCGGTGTTTGCCAACTGGTTTGTAAAAGCAAAAACCCGCCCAGACCCACCCGCTTCATCGCCTCAAAATCGGCCGTGATCCCCTCTTTCGTAACGTTCCCGTTCATCCACCACGAAGAGGTATAAGGCTTGGCACTGTCGGGCGGATTGTGAAACCCCCGTTCCAGATCGTCGCCCGCCCATGCCAATGGGGCGGTCAACATCATTGCCGCCAAAATCCGTGTATAAATTTGTCGCATAGTAGTTCTCCTATTCATTTTGTTTGATGATTTCATTCAACTGAGCAGGAGTAGGCTGGCTGGCTTTTTTTACCCGATTCGGGTTGGCATCGTCATCCCGAACGGCCGCCGCTTTCATATCGGCCAGCAGGCGTTGCACCACCTCCGGGTGCTCGCTGGCGCAGTTGTGTTTTTCGCCGACATCCTCCGCAAGATTGTATAATTCCTGTTCCCCCTCCTTGGTGATGATCAATTTCCAAGGATCCTCGATAACGTCCCGATTCAACCCGAAAAGGTTCTTGGAATAGAGCACGCGATTTTGAGCTGGCGATTCCCCCGCCAGAATTGGGTAAATATTCGTTCCATCCCATTTCAAGTCGCGAGTCGCCTTGTAGCCACCCAATGCGCACAACGTCGGCATCCAGTCGCTCACATGCAGCGGCGTGGCGCACACACCCGGTTTAAGATGCCCCGACCAATTCACCAACGCCGGGGTGCGGATGCCCCCTTCATAAAGCTGACCTTTGTGCCCACGAAATGGCAAGCATTCGCCCGGCAGGATCACATTCAGATACGCTTCCTTATCCGCATCAACTTGCATCAGGTTTCCCTGCCCAGGAGCCCCATTGTCGCTTAAGAAGATAAACAACGTGTTCTCACGCTGGCCCAGCCGCTCGACCTCCGCCACAACCTGGCCAACCGCATCGTCCAAGTGCGAGATCGCCGCCCAGTAAAGCTGGTGAGATTGATCCGGGGCAGATTCCTTATAGAGATCCATCCACCGTGCCGACTCCAGCAGCGGAACATGCGGCGAGGTAAATGCCAGATAAAGAAAGAACGGCCGCCCCTTTTCCGATCCGATCCATTTCACTGCTTCCCGCGCGAAGAGATCCGTCACATGACCGGGCTCCTCGACAATTTGTTTGTTCCGATAAAGCACCGAATCCCCGACGCCCCGCCATTTGTGGGTCAATGGCGTGCAACCGCCCCGCCGGATTCCGTAGTAGTATTCAAATCCGAACGCTTCCGGCCCGAAGTCCAGACCGGTGCCAATATGCCATTTCCCGACCATTCCCGTGCGGTATCCGACCGACTTCAGGGCGGAAGCCACCGTCTCGGTGCCCGTAGGCATGACTTGAGGGGCATCAGTCCAAGAGTTGCAACCGAAGCGGCTCCAATACCGCCCGGTGTTGAATGCGACACGGCTTGGCGAACACAAGCAGGCCACATAATGCTGATCCAGCCTCACTCCTTGCACAGCCAGCCGGTCGAGGTTGGGCGTTTTGACTTTCGGGTTCTGCCAGCCCACGTGCCCCCAACCCAAGTCATCCGCAAGAAAGACGACAATGTTGGGGCGGGGCGGCTCGACGGCAGCGAGTGTTCCCATGGAGAGAACTGCTGACAGCGAGAGCAATTGGGCAATTGCTGACGTTCTGAATCTTTTTTTTGTTTTCATAGTCTTCTGAATCGGGCAATTTGCGTTTGGACGTTCTAGTCAGGCGGATATTACTGGAAGGCACTACTTGCACAAGCCAGCGAAGGTTCCACGAAGATTTTGATGCATAGTATTGCTATTGCTGCTTGTTTCTAAATCATATATAAATACAAGAGAAACTGCCCAACAATGGATAAAGTGACCATTCAGATGGACAATCCGGCCATAAATCGGCGCTATGATCTTCTCCCTCCGCGGGACTTGGACTTGGGACTGCACGTCGCGGGGGTGGGGACTCGCAGCGTCCCCCGGCAGGCCCCCTATCAGGTGCATGAAAAGGGCGCCCCGTTTCAATGGCATAACGGAAGGGTTCTCTCCTCTTATGGGCTGGTATATCTGAGCGGCGGCGAAGGGACTTTTCAGACGCAGTCCCATAACGGCCTTCGGATCAAAGCCGGTGACATGTTGGTGTTGACCCCGAATGAGTGGCACGATTACGCACCGGATCCTGATGTCGGCTGGCAAGAATATTGGGTGCTTTTTGGTGGTAGCCAAGCGGCGATTTTCGCCCAACGACTGGCCTGTTTGGGCTCGACGCCGCTGTTGCGCCCCAGCCTGCCGGAGCCTCTGCTGCACCTCTTCGGGGAGATGCTGAGGGTGGCGGAAAACAAACCTGCGTATTTCGATGTAATTTTGAGCGGACTCGTGCTCCAATTTCTGGCCTATAACTTGCGTTGCCTCCAGAAAGCAAATGACATGCACGTAGAGTGTCGGGAGGCGGTCATAAAGGCCAAGCAGTATTTGAAAGTCAACCTGCACACTCAGGTAGACATGCTCGGTCTGGCATCCGGTCTAGGCATAAGTTACCGTCATTTCCGCAGAGTTTTCAAAGCATCAACGGGCGTGGCGCCGCAGCAATATCTTTTGAATCTTCGTATCAACTTTGCCAAACGCCTTTTGGAGGAGAAGGTCGCTGGCATAAAGGAAGTGGCATGTTTAGCCGGTTTTGAGGACCCCTATTACTTCTCGCGGATATTCCATCGCAAAACCGGCACCAGTCCGTCGCAATGGCGCCAATCAGCCTGAAGATCTTACGCCAAAAAGGGTTCAGCCATTCGTGTTTGATCGCTTGAACGAATACGGAATTACCGGATCCCCATAGGTTCGCGACGCGCCGGGTTTGAGCGGGTCGGACTGGGGAGGGTGAAGGTGACGTATCGTGGCTGTTTCAGGGGTTGGCATGATGCGACACGTCTGGTCCGGGTTGCGGAATCCGCTTTCAAGATCGTCGCCCGCCCATGCCATTGGGGCGGTCAACATCATTGCCGCCAACATCCGTGTATAAATTTGGGCATAGTAGTTCTCCTATTCATTTTGTTTGATGGTTTCATTCAACTGAGCAGGAGTAGGCTGGCTGGCTTTTTTTACCCGATTCGGGTTGGCATCGTCGTTCCGCGCGGCCGCCTCTTTCATGGCGGCCAGCAGCCGTTGCACCACCTCCGGGTTCTCGCCTGCGCGTCATCGCTCAATGCGGTTAATTTTTGACCTCCAACTTCAAACCAACCTCAACTACCACAAATCCAAGCACTTAACCCCAATTCAGTAAACTTTGGTGTGGACCCGTGGCCCCGGACTGGAGCGGGTGACGAGACTCGAACTCGCGACGTCTTCCTTGGCAAGGAAGTGCTCTACCACTGAGCTACACCCGCATTTAACCTGCCTGCGCTCTCCTGTTGGATGCGGCAGGGTTGAAAAATTAGGGGGAACCCGCCCCGGTTGCAAGCGATTTCTTGAGACAAAACACACGCATCCAAATCTTCCTCAACCGAAGGCGGCGCACGATGCTTGACTTTGAAAAGCGCTTCTGGTTCGGTCTGCCCATCCTACGGAATGAGAGTTGTTCATCTAAGCAAATCGGATTTTAGGGGCGCTGGTTCACGGGGCGTTCTGGCGTTGCATCGGCAATTATTGGAATGTGGCATCACCTCCCGGTTTTTTTCCCTGGAGCGGCTCTCACCGGCAAGCGAACCGGTGATTCCCACCGAAGTCATCCCCATCGCCGATTTTGTGCAGAAAGCCTTTTTTGAGCAAAACCCGGCGCATGCTTTGTCCAGCAGCTTCACCCTGGGCTTCCCCAGCGGAGGGCGAACGGATGACGCAGTTTTGCGGGAGGCCGATATCATTCACCTGCATGACATCAAGGGCTTCCTCTCCCCGCATGCCCTCCACCGGTTGATCGCCTTGGGCAAACCGATCGTCTGGAGCCTCTCTGACATGTGGGCCTTTACCGGGGGCTGCCACCATGCACTGGATTGCCGGGGGTATCGGCAGGACTGCACAAACTGTGTGCAGCTTGGAAAGGACCAGTGCGGGCTTCCTTCGCTATTACTGGAACAAAAACGCGCGCTTTTTGCAGGGCCGCCGCTGCATCTTCTCTGCACCACCCAATGGCTTGCGGAACGCGCGCGTGAAAGCCGGGTCTTCCCCAACGCCTCGGTCCATGCCGTGCCTCCCCTTGCGGACGATGCGATCTGCCCCCAGCCGCGCCCCATCGCCAAGGTTCAGCTCGGCATCGATCCCGAGGCGTTCACCTTGCTTTTTATCTGCGAAACCACGGGGCGCGAGCCTCGGCACCGCAAGGCATTTCAGGATTTCCTGGAGGCGTGCTCTCTCTATAACACGTTCAAAAATTTCGCGCGCAAAAAGAAACTGCGCATTTTGGTTTTGGGATGTGCTCCCGAGGATTTTCAAAATGTTTCCGGAGCCATCCCGGTGGAGTTCGCCGGAGACGACCAAAAACTCTCCCTGTTCCTGAGCGCGGCAGATCTCGTGGTGCTGCCGCATTTTGAGGAGAATGGAGCCCGGATTGTTCTCGATGCGGCGTGCTGCGGCACGCCCGTTCTCGCGATGCATACCGGGGGAATGGACGAGGTTATCCAGGACGGTGTCACGGGCCGGCTGATGTCCGCCTTGGAGCCACGCCGCATGGCCGAAGAGATTTCCTACCTGGCGCTGCACCCCAAGGTCCTGAGCGCCTGGGGCGAAAATTGTTTGAGCGCTTTTGAGAACTCCCCCAACGACGCGCTCGCCCAACACCTGGCTTTATACGAGCGACTCGCCGCCACCCCGGCGCAGCCCCTCCCGCCCGAGCCCGGGGAGATCGTCCCGCGCGATCTTCGCGAGGAAATAGCGGCTTTGACCCCCGTTTTCCTTGATGCCCTGAATTTCAGCTTGGAAACGGTGACCCAAGCCGCCCGCGCGAAAGAGGAATCCGCATTCGGCAAATTCGAGCAGCTCAAAACGGAGATCCAAACAGCCATCGACAAACTCTCCCTCGCTGAACAGCGCATCGCAGCGGCGCTCGGCGGGAAGTCGGCGAACCCCAAACTTGCCAAGGCCGTCGAATCCGCGCGAAAAGTGCGCCACCGGCTCGCCCGCGTTCTGCGCGAATGCAAATCGGAAAATCAGAAAAGCCAGCGCGCCCGGATTTTTCACGTTCCAAAGCCAAGATTGTGCACGCTGGCTCCGGCTCCCAACGCCGGAGAGCGCATTCTGGAATGGCTCTACAATGCGCATCTGGAAAAAAATTACATTCAAGAGCCTGGAAAGCTGGCGCAGTATGCACCCCGCCCCCTCGCGCTCGAAAAATTCCCGCGTCCGCGCATGGCCGCGCGAAAACTTCCCACCATTGCGATCGTCACCCCCTCGTATATGCAGGGCCCGTTTATCGAGCAAACGATCCGTAGCGTTGTGGAGCAGGGCTATCCCAAACTTCGCTACGCGGTCCAGGACGCCGCCTCGACCGATGAGACGGTGGAGGTCCTCAAAAAACTCTCGCCACAGATCACCTCCTGGGTTTCCGAACCGGATACCGGGCAGGCCCGCGCCGTGGTTTCCGGCTTCGAAAAAATTTCCGGGGACATCATGGCCTGGCTCAATTCCGACGATCTCCTCATGCCCGGCGCATTGCATTTTATTGGAGAATATTTCCGCAAACACCCGGATGTGGATGCGCTCTATGGGCACCGGGTCATCATCAATGAACATGGCAGGGAAGTTGCGCGTTGGGTCCTGCCAAAGTATGAACAGAACCTTCTGCGTTCCATTGATTTCGTCCCCCAGGAAACACTATTCTGGCGAAAATCCCTCTGGGAAAAAGTCGGCGGAATCAATCCCCAATTCCGCTTCGCGCTGGATTGGGACCTGCTCCTGCGCTTCCAGAACGCCGGAGCGAAAATTGTCCGTGTGCCCTATTTTCTTGGATGCTTCCGTGTGCATACCCTGCAAAAGACCAGCGCCCAAATGGAATCCGTCGGCAGCGATGAGATCAACCACCTGCGCGCCATCACAGCCGATGCACTCACTGATCCGATGGAAATCGAAAAGCTTACCAGGAAAATGATCCATCAGTCGGCTTTCTGCGACTGGCTGCTCAGGCTAGGGATTCGCTGGTAGCCAGCCTGCATTATAGCTCGCGCCCTTTCACCGTTGCTTTTTATCCTTTACAGGAATATTTCATTTAATAACATTTTGTATTGCTGCCGCACTTCAATACCAAATCAAATGAAAGAAAACCCCTCGCACAAATGGAACTTCAGCGAATTGGCTTTGCTGGCTTGCCTTCTGCTGATCGCTGCATTTCTACTCACAACTTCACAACTGAATATCTCTCGGGAAATTGGAAAGCTTTCAACCATCAGCAATTATGATGACGTGGTTTATCTCAACCATGCTTCGACGATTTATTTTCTGGCCAAAGCGAAAGGCATCGGACCTGCCGCACATTTATTTTTCACCAAAAACTTGCATGCGCCATTTTCGGTTTTCAATGCACTCCTTGGCTTTACCCTTTTTGGTTACAGCTCGGATCGCGTTTATTATGCATTGACCTTCGTTGTTTTCACGTTTCTTGCTTTTGTTGCCGCTGTAGCGCGCAAGTTGCCGCCTGCCTTATTGGGATCTGTCGTTTTGTGCGCGATGGCCCTGCCCTTCGCGTCATTATGTGCGGTGGAGTTCCGTCCTGACCTTATGTGGGCCACTGTGCTCACAGGAAGCAGCGTCTTTTTTCTTTGCGCCGACCGTCCATTTGAAAAATGGAAATATAACGTGCTCTTTGGAATGGCGTTGGGAGGCACTTTGTTGATCAAACCCTCCACTTTTGCCATGTCCATGCTGGTCATGGGCGGTTCCTGGATTTTGGCGGCGGCGATGGCATTGCTGACCAAGTCTTCAAGCTGGAAGCAAATCCTAACGGGCTTGTTTTGGACTGTTGTCGTGGGTTTCAGTATTTCCAGTTGGTATTGGCTGCAACACGGTCATGAAATTTTGGATTATTTTATAATTAACAGTTTTGGCGCTCAAAAGGATATCTGGGTTTATAAAGGAAGCATGGAAAGCCGGCTCGCTTATTATGTTCAAGGGGTGGCGTTGCACTCCAACTTGGGCAAATTCTTCGTTCCGTGTTTGGCTCTTTATATTGTGGGGTGCCTAAAGGATCTGACACGGGGGGCCAATCTCACGGAACGATTAAGGGGAGCTTCCCTGCTTTGGATGTTGGTCGCCCTACTGGCAGTGAACAGTTTTTTCAGCATGAAAAGCCCTTACTTGGGTGGATCCTTTTATGGCTTTTTGATTTTTGGTTCTATTTGGTATTTGAGCCGCCTTCTACTCGCCTGTTCCCATAAATTCAATAATCTGTCGCCTGCTTGCTTCCAGCCTGCGGCGGCCTGCGTCCTCATTGTCCTAACCTGGACGACTGCGACGCAGCACCCGCGACGGCCTCGCGGGTGGCGTTTTTATCCAGAAGTTTGTAGAGTCAACATGCAAGCAGCAGCCAACCAGAGTTCCACAAATATCTCTATGTTGCAGGATCTGCTTCGCAATACGCCTGGCGAAACGAATTCGATTTTGGTTACTCAAGGCATCCCTCTTGTTCCGGAATACCTGGAAATGGAGTTCCGCTCCCGCGGGAAAAATTTGATTTGGCGGAGTTCCGCCATGGAACGGACCTTGGAAGCAGTCGTTGCCATGGATGCAAACGTGAATTTTGTGACCCTGCAGGATCAGAACATCATCGGCGCGCCCGGCGACGCCATCCCCGGCGAGGGATTACAGCCCGCACTCATGAAATATTACAGCCACAATCCCGGATGGCAGCTTGCTTCCCAATATCCGACTCTGGATGGCAAGAAAGTCTATCTTTTTGAGCGGATACCAAAACAGTAATTTCGAGATGCATACAGCCAGGCTGCGCTTGAATTATCCAGGGTAGAGTTCTTCCAGAGTTCCCGATTGCATTGAATCCGGGGCGGATGCTATGTTAAAGGCTTTCCCATCCTCCCGGTATGCCTCTCAAGACTGAAAAAGAACTCTCCGAGAATTCCCTCAACAACTGGAAAAAAGCGGTCAGCGCCGCCGAAATCCGCAATTTCGGCTACGCGGTCACCCTGTTGCAAGCGGTTCTCAAAGAATCGCCGGAATTTCTCGAAGGGCGCAAACTGTTGCGCCGCGCCCAGATCAACCTGACCAAAGGCAAAAAAAACTTTTTCAGCGGCCTTTCCACGCTCGGGTTCAAAGGGCCGCAGCTCCTCAAAAAGGACCCGATGGCCGCGATGGAACTCGCGGAGAAGACCCTGGAAAGCGACCCCTTCAACAGCGCGGCCAACCACCTGCTCAAGGATGCGGCCCTGGCCTTGGGACAGTTTGAAACCGCTGTGTTCGCCCTGCAAACGCTGATCGAAGGCGACCCGAAGGAAACAAAAATTCTCAGCGAATTGGGCGAACTCTATTTTGGCCACGGGGATTCGGACAAAGCTCTCGCCATTTTCAACAAGGTCCTGGAGATCAACCCGAATGACATGATCGCCAACAAGCGGGCTAAGGACGCCGCCGCGGCCAATACGATGAAGGTGGGCGGCTGGGAAAAAGCCGTGGACTACCGCGACCTGATCAAGAACAAGGACGAAGCGGTCGCAATGGAGCAGAAAAATCGCGTGGTCAAGAGCGACGACACGATCGAGGCATTGCTCGCCGAACTCCACGAGGAGGCGCAACTGCACCCGGAGAGCATCGACACCGCCCGCCAGATCGCGGCGCTCTATGAGCAGCGGGAGGATTTCGCCAACGCCATGGCTTGGTTCAACTATGCCAGCGAGCTTGCCAAAGGTTCGGATAGCTGGCTGCTGCGCAAAGTCGCCGACATGCAACTCAAGCAGGTCGAACAAGCCATCCAAGCCCGGCAGGAATGGCTGGCCGCAGCCGGCGACACCCACGAAGAAAGCCAGCGCGTGCGCGAGGAACTCAACGAACTTTTAAAACAAAAAAGCGAATCCCTCCTGGACGAAGCCCGTAAGCGCGTCGAGCGCAACCCGACCGACCTGCTTTTCCGGTTCGAGCTCGGCGAGCAACTCATGGACAACGGGCAGTTCACCGAAGCGATTCCCGAGCTGCAAAAAGCGCGGCAAAACCCCAACGTGCGCCTGCGGGCCATGAGCCTTCTGGGCCGCTGCTATGTGGGCAAAGGGATGTTCGACATGGCCATCAATGAATTCAGCAAAGCCGCCGGGGAAATCCTGGCTATGGACGCAGTCAAAAAAGATTTGCTCTATCAATTGGGGCGCCTCCACGAGCAGATGGGCCACAAGGACAAAGCGCTCGCCTGCTACAAGGAAATCTACGAAGTCGATTACAGCTACGAGGACGTCGCGCAACGGGTGGAAAGCAGCTACGCGACCGGTTAGCCAAGTTTACCTCCATTGACCAAGCTGCTCCGGGAGCAGGCAGTGACGGCAACCCGACAAATCCTGGCAGCAAAAATCGTTGTAAATCTGGAGCAACCCCTGCTGGTAAAGAGCCGTTTTCAACAGCGGCAACCGCCGGGCATCCGCTCCAAACAGCCGGAGCGCAGCGGTCTTGATGTGTGCATTGAAATCCGGAGCCGCCAACGCCTGCAATTTTTCAAATTCCGCAGGCTGCTCGCGCAAGGCCATCGGTAGAACGACATTCATCAAGATTCCATTCACCCGCTCCGGGCCGACCAATGCCATCCGGCGCAGCGATGGCTGCGAGGTGAGCGTGTAGTGAAAATCCCAATAATCGTGGCGGAGATTCGTGAAAAAGCGGTGCATCGCAGAGGGATCGGCAGAGCGCAAGACATCGCGCACCTTTGGCCAACGGCGCGCGATTTCCGCCAGTGCGCCGATCCTGCGCTGCGGATGATTCATCGGGCGCACGCCGCCGCATTTCCAGAGTCCTGGCGCAAGCACGAGATTGGAAAATTTCGCGCGATGGGGCCACCAGTTCTCCCAAAGCCGCCGGAGATAACCCTTCGTGTCGTTTGGAATTTCCGAGAAATCCGTCGCAGTCAAAAATCCGCAACTACCGAATAATACCGCTTCGAGATCGCCCCGCATTTTCCGGAGTTCACTGACGGGAAGACGTTGGGCCAGCAGCAGAAAGGGCAGTTTGTTGGATTTATAACCGAGCGTTTCGGCCAGAAATGGATACGGTGCTGCGAATTCGCCGTGAATTTCCGCCGCCTGGCTGATCCTCTGGGCCTTGCGCCGCATCCGATAATGGGCGGCGGCGGCCAGCAAATCGCAGACCTGCCCGCTTTGCATCCCCGCCAGCGGCCCCGAGCAGCGGCCACATTTTGCGAGCGGAACGGGATTGAGCGGGGTCCGGTCGATCTTTGTGGCATCGAGCTTCACTTGCGGCACCGCCCGACCGGACAAAGTTTGCGTAAAAAGTTCGCTCTGACCTACAGCGAAAAAGATATGGAGAATGACATTTTCATACGCAGGATTGACTGCATGGCCGTGGCGCTCCCAATCGCGCACATCAGGATCGAGCTCGATGCAGCCGCGCACGGACCGCCCGCCATTGAGGGCAACCGCCGCGCCCCGGAAATCCGGCCCGGCCTCCCGGTTCCATTCGCCGAACTGAACGATTTCGACGTCATCACCCGAACGGGTGGTAAACGAGCGGCCAAATTCGCCGGAAAACCAACGCGCCTGAAGCTCGATCTCGGAAACCGAAGGGGGCGTGATAGGTGGAGCAGATTCCCGAACGGAGGAAATCAAGCGCGGCAACCATGCTTCATACCGGTCGGCCGGAGTCATGCGGACCTTATATTCAGCTCCGCCTCGAATGTCAAAGATGCCTTTGCTTGTGCGCAGGAACGCAATTTCTATCGTCCTCTCCGAAAAAAAAGCCCCCATTGCATCATCCGTGCCAGACCGCACTCCACGAGAACTCGTTCCCAAGCTCTGGCTTGGGAATGTAATTGTCTTCGAAGCTCCAGCTTCGTCCGCGCCGCTTTGCGCACGGTGTCGCTTTTCCACATACGAGAGTTAGCAAATTTTAAGGTTCCATATGCAACCACGGTTTTTGAGGCTGGAGCCTCGCGGACAGCGCCATTCCCAAGCTGGAGCTTGGGAACGAGCAAAAAAGACCCTCGGTCGAATATCAACGACCTTTTTGATATTTGAAATCCCCCTGCGAAATTGGTTCGTCGAATTTTAAATTTTGAAATTCAATCACCAGCTTCCATGAAACGCTTAAATCTGAAGTCCCCGGAGGATCATTGAACCATGCGGGATTCTCTTTCTTCGCGCGTTCACGCTGGGCATTCACAACAGAAGCATCGAAATTCTGAATGGCACGCATAATGGAAAAATCCGCCTTTGCCACATCAAACGTGTATATTCCAAACCCTTTGGTTTCCAATATTACGGAGTAGCAATCAGCACACGCAACACGACTGTCTGCACCACGAGTAATAGTCCACGGGTCAAGATAACCAGACTCGCCCAGCAAAAGTGAGGGAATGAGGTAGGAAATCCCACCAGAAACTCCGGCCTCCACCCCAATTGCTTGGGAGATTGATGGGTAAGGCGTAGGTCCCCCAAGCGTTGGAGAGCAAGAATAAATCTTCCCTTCCTCCGTATAAATGGACGAAGTTTCTTTGCCAATTTTCCAGAATAGGGATTCTGTCCAATCAATCCGAATATGATCGGGCCGCCGAAATTTGATTGCAAATGAACGATCATCATTTCTTCCCATGCCAAGAAACATATTGTCCGTGCTCTTCTGGGAAAATGTACCGGTGCAGGAATATGTTTTGCATGCGGAATACCTCTGCTTGACGCGCTCAAAAATCCTTTGCCCATCAAGTGGGTCCGCAGCGTGGATCAGCCCTGCTATCAAAATGACCATCGCAGCAAGAAAGGGAGTTTTCATCATAAATTTTGCCGAGAAGTCCATAGAAATTTTTTCTAATTCGCCTTTACCGCATCATCAAGTAAAAATGATCGGGTAGGAGGCGGGGTTGCCCCCGCCGTCCTCCCACACCACCGGGCGTACGGTTCCGTACCACGGCGGTTCACGAAGAGGCGCGTTATGCGCGAACGTGGATCGTTTGAAGCAGTGAGATGAGGCCCATGCGGGCGAA
>CAIYQA010000057.1 GCA_903928175.1 uncultured Spartobacteria bacterium
CCTTGGGCAACGCCCAAGGACTTACCGCGAAGAAGGAAAGAGGGCTGTAGGCCCGCACTATTGCTTTGCACGGTTGGATGGTGCGGCCCTTCAGGCCTGCTCCTGTTTTCCGGGTACATGGGGCGGTGCCCCATGCTGGTAATGGGTCGCGCCGTTGGCGCTGAATGCAAAGTCTCCACATTACACCACTTTTAATTGCACCCGCATTGAGGTCTGGGGTTTATTGGAGCTTGATCATCGGTGTCCCGGTTTTTACAGCGCGGGTCGCATGTCCACATGCGATTGCGCGAACATCGCTTTGGCGCGCGTCACCAGTAGCCCAAATCGACGTAGCTCAGGTCGTCCGAGAGGATAAGGATCACGTTGGGGTGCCGGGTAGGAGATTCTGTGGCGACTCAGTGGGTTGAGAGTCGCCAGAGCGAGGCTTAAAATGAGGCATTCCTGTGTTTTCATAGGGATTCGTTGCTGAAAACAAGCGCTCAGCCCGGGTCGCCCCGGGCTGAGTCTTGCGTTTCGTTTTTAGGGAATCTTGCCCTTTGCCGTTGGCGGCCCAAATTACTGATTACATACACTCACTCCCATCAAACCGACGATGACTTCCTGCGAGAGGCTCTCCAGGGTTACCTGTTTGAGCGGCACTCCTTTTTTCAACTTCCAGCCATACACCATGGCCCGGCAGTTGGTGCCCAGTTGCACCATGGAGGGCTTTTCCTTCGGCAGGGAGAACCCTTCGCGGGCATACTCGTAATCCGACCAGAGGAACGGGCACAAGGACCAGAAATTGGTCGGGTTGACCAGGTCGAGTTTTTCATGGGTGCCGTCGGCATAGTCAAAGCGCAGAGCCGCGTTGGCAATGCGGACCTGCATGGGGTTGGTTGAACCCGCCACCAGCACCCAGACCGAATCGCCCGCCTGGTTGACCGGGACGGAGACTTTCCGCGGCCAGTTGTCCCAGAGCGAGGTGAAGGCGATGTCCTTCTCCTGGATATCCCACTTGAACTGCGCCCCTTGCGGCACCTTCAGCATTCCATTCACAACCGGCAAGCTCGGCGCCATGCCTTTGGGCCGCTCGTAAGCCAGCTTCTGGTTCACCAGCGTGGGTGCCCCCGGAACGGCCGAGGCTACCTCGGGTGCATCCGTTTCCGGAATCTGCCAATCGGCAATGGTGCCCGGCAAAGCAGCGGCATCCAAGCCCCGGTGCCGGAGTTGTTCGGCTGTGGCAGCCGTGTTGGCAATCGTAACCCGGCCAATTCGGCCCATGAACCGGTTCTTGCCGCCTTGGGCCGCTCCGATTCGGATGCTCTCGACCAACTGCTTGGTCCAGTCCACCGGGGCGGTTTTCAAAAAGCTTTTCTGGCCATCGAAATAAATTTGGCCTTCCTTGCCGGGCTGGAACACCAAGGCCATGTGGGTCATCCGCTCGCCGCAGAACGGGGAGGTAACATGCACAATGGGATCCTTGACGCTCAGGCGAAGCAGGCGGCCGCACTGGGCCAGGATATCCGCCGAGAAGTCGCCGATTTCCAGGAACCGAACAAACGTCCAGCCGACTTGCTCGCCAATATCTGCCGAGATCCAGGCTTCGAGGGTCACTTCCGGACCGAGTTTGAGGTTTTGCCCGGAAACTTCGTAAACCGGAGCGGGGCGAGCCGGACGCGTAAGGCTCAAGTCAATGGCAGGCGCCTTTTTGCCCGCATAGAGCGCGTTCCAGATCAGGTAGCCATCCTTGGCCAGCCGCAGTGACATCGTGTCGGGACGCGGAGAGAGATAGTCCTGGTGGAAAATGTCCGTGATCCGGCAATTCTTCACGTTGGCAAGATCCATCCCGGTCCACTGGGCTCCTTCGGGGGCCTGGCGCAGGTTCTTCTCCGCGGCGAATTGCTCCGCTTTGGAGTCGCGGATATTGAGGTCCACGACCTGGTAAGACGGGTTTTTGCCCTGCGGATTGAGAAGGGCGAGCACCCGATGGTTCCCGGGGTTATTGGCTGCTTTGGCCACCAATTTCCCTTTCTCGACTTTGGGCGATTCCAACGCCCCCTGGGCATCCAGAATCTTCGCGGCGCTTGCACCCAATGTCACCTCCACCGGTTGCCCCACCTCGGCTGCGACCTTCACGGGTTCTTCCCAAACCCCGGCAACTGCGGTTTCCCCGACAACATTCACGACCAATTCAGCCTTCTTGAGGACCGGCGTCCGCACAACGCAAATGGAGCGGCCAAATCCAGGGCGAATCTCGCATTTGGTTTTCTTTCCATTGAGGGTAACGCTCTTGAGGCTCCCCCGGAAAGGCACCTGGAGTTCCATCACCGATTCACGCGCCAGTTGCACGCTCAAGTGATGATTCTGGGCCTTTTCACCGTTCGCGTCACGTTTGAAAGTAAGGCTGAATTCCGGATGCTTGAAATCGGCGTGATCCCAGGCCGCCGGGAATTGCGGGGCGATGGTGACCAGGCCGTTGGGCCGGTCGGGACGATACCCGAATATGCCGGAAACCACCGTGCGGGTGAACGCCGAGACGCAATCGCCAAAGTCCGTGCCGCAGCTTCCATAAGGGACGCCGAGCTGGCCGGGAACGGACGACTCGAAGGCCGACTCGCTGATGTTGCCGTTGATGATTTCAAAGGCCCCTTCCGGCATTCCGGCAAAGCAATAGCCCAGTGCCATGTGGTATTCGTCGCCGGGGGATTTCTCCCGGTTCGACCAAATGGCCGGCACCCAGTTGGAAGGATAGAGGCGGACACCACCCGAGGGACGCGGTTCGCGTTGCAGCCCGTATTCGGTGAAGTGAGCGATGGAGGCCATCTGCTCATCATTGAGCAGGCCGGAGCAATCCATGGGCAGATAGAGGCCGGGCGTCCAAGGGTCCGGGTGGAGGCGCTTGGAACCTCCCTGCTCACGGTAAGCCCCGGGGATGCCGGCGTTTTTGACCCAGAGTTGCTCAAAGAATCCTTTCCGAATCAAAGCCAGCCTGGCTTCGTGTTTCTTTACCCCTTCCTTATCCCCTGCCCGCTTGGCCATGTCGCGCGCCGCCAGATGCCCGCGCCAGGCGAAAGCGGTTTCATCCGGAGTCCCCCCGCCATTGGTCCAGACGCTGTCGGTCAGGAACGTGTTGGAAAAGCTTTCGTAAATGCCGAGGTTTTCCGGATCGAACACCCGGGCGATGTAATCCAGGTGCAACTCCAAGGCGGGCCGCAACAGTTTCTCCATCTGCGGGTCCGCCGTGTAACGCCAATCCTCGACCAAGGCGTCAATGAACTGCGATTGCATGTCGTACATGGTCGAGTTTTGGTTGGGAATCAACCGTCCCTTGCTATGGAAGCGCGGGTCCTTGCCCGGATGGCAATACGTCCCCTCGTAGCGGGCCAGTTCCTCGTTATCGATAATCTTTGCCAGCTCGGGTTCGCCCCGGTAATCCTCCGTCTTCACCTGCGAGGCCAAAAAGGTCTGCCCTGCCTTGTAAACCCGATCATGCCAGCCATAGGCCACGCCAGCCAAGGTCGAGCGCCATCCCAGAAGCGGGTCGGTAAAGGCGGAGAGACATCCATGGCCAAAGGCCTGTTTACGCCAGAGGCAATCTGCGGGAAACACGGAGGCGCTCACAATAAAATCGAACCGGGGATCAGGAGTGTTGGATACGATTCGGTTGGCAAGCCGGTCCTTGCGAGCCAAGGCGGCCTTGTATTCGGCCGGAATATCCAGGGCGGCCACCGGCTGGTATTCCGGCGACATCTTGGCGATCCAGGTAATCGGTTCCTCCCCCTTGATTTCGGTCACCCCAAAGGCAATCGGCCGGTTTGCTCCGGTGCTTGCGGCCAGCAAAGCGGGCGAACTCCATTGGTCGGCATCCGCACTCCGGATCTGCGAGACGCCGCTGCAAGCCAAGAGGGTCTGACGGCCCTTTTGATTCCGCAAAAGGCTCAGCCGCACCGTCCCATCGACAATCTCCACCCCGTTGTTTTCGGTTTTCGCAGGATCGAATTTTTCGTACCGCACCTGCTGGCTATCCGCCGCCATGGCGTCGATAAACGGCACCCAGCGGCTATGGGCGGCTCCAAACATCCACACCAACTTGTCGCCTGCGGCGGCGCCTCTGACTTCTGCCCGGGCTGCCATCCCCAGCCCCGTTCCCAAGGGCAACGCATGGAAGGTGATCGTTACTCCCGGAAATGCGGGATCGCTAGCCACCCATTCCATCTGCCCGGGACGATAGCGGGCTTCAAGGGATTGGAAATTCTCCAGCCACTTGGAGGCGCCACCCGCCCGCTGGAATCCCGGCATGAAGGTTCCATCCAGGTTGCTGCCTCCGCCAAAACGCAGCAGCGGCTTGTCCCCGCCGAACACCCAATAATAGCGCTGTTCGGGATTTTCCTGCGCGGCGTAGAGGGGCCGGTTGTTGTAGAAATTGCCGTTGCGGCGGACCAGGGCCGCGTTCTCCAGCACGGTGGGGACATTTTCAGTCCCTCCACCCAAAGCTCCATGAAGCAGAGGGGAAAGCAGGAGGAGGGAAACAACGAGTTGGATTCGCCTTTGAGATTTGAACATGAGCATGGGCCTATCGGGAGGTTTAAGTTTTGCTTGGGGCCTACCCGGTTGGAGATCGGCCCCGTTTGCTTTGCTGATTGGCGCTTATTTTTACCGCAGCTTTTATTTTTGTATTGTCACAAAATTTGTGACAGACCCGGGGAGGGATTATTCTTGACGGCTCTAGACCGCATCAGGTAGCTGAGTCATCCCGCGCCTCGATTTGCGCTCCGGCCCATTGAAAATGGCGGCTGTGCTGCGTGCCCGATTTGCTCTCGAAAATTACTCCCATGAAAAAAAACCGCGTTTTCCAAGTCTGCCTGGCCTTGTCCCTGGGCCTCTCCATTGCAAATGCCAAGGCTGTTGAGCTCAAAAACAAGTTCCTCTCCGTGAAGGTGGATGAAGCCACCTCCCTGGCCGAGGTCACCGATCTGAAGACGAACACCGTTTACCAGCAACTCCCGGATTTTGATGTGTCCAAGATCAAAAACGTGGCGCTCGCCCCCCAACAGAACGGGGTCAAAGTCACCTTCACCTTCGACAAGCTGGCGACCTCGCTAATCTACACGCTGGCCCCGAACGCCCCCGTGCTCGATGTGACCCTGGACATGGCTCCGGAGCAGAAAATCCAGATGGTGAATTTCCCGGTGCCCTTCACCGTGTGCGGCAAGGGCTTCGAGTGGCTCATGCCGGACGGATACGGGATGTTATACAAAGTGGACAGCCCGGTGATGCCCGAAAGGTGCCCCAAGGGGATCTTCGAACCGTGCCTGGAATGGGCGGGGCTCTTCCATCCCCAGACCGGCCAAGGCTACACCTTGATCAACCGGGATTTCTATTACGGCAATTTCTCGCTCAAACTCAAAACGATCGGCAACCAGCCGACCCTCGTGCCGATTCTCTCCTTCGGGAACTACCTCGGCAAATTCCAGGAACCGCGGCGGGTGCGCTTCATCTTCCAGCCCGGCGGCGGGTATGTGAACATTGCGATGAACTTCCGCAAATACCTCATGGAGAGCGGCCATTACCGGAGCCTTGCCCAGAAGGAGAAGGACAACCCGATGGTCGCCAAGCTGCGCGGCGCCCCGGTGTTCTGGATTTATCCGGGAGCCACGGATGCGGCCTTGGTGCTGAAAATCGTGGATGACATGATTGCCTCGGGTATGAACAAGGCGATTGTGGGGCTGGGCTTTAACTATTTTGTCAGCCCCGAGGCGACCAAGCAGATTCAAAGGAAGGTCAACGGTCCGGTGGGCATCTACGACAACTACTTTGACCTGATGAACAAGGAATGGTGGCAGGCCAACGGCTATCCCAAGCCTGCGGTGGATTGGATGGAACGCTACAAGCGCTTTGGCCGGGTCCCCGAGCACGTCGGGCTCAACGAAAAGGGCGAACTGCGCGAGAACCCCGGCAAGCACGGCAGCCGCTTTGTCGGCTCGCCCTCCACCACCCTCGAGGCGGCCAAGGAACGGCTGGATGCGGAATGGCCCGATTACCGGGTCAACTACCGCTTCTTTGATGTGACTCCAGGCGCGGCGCTATGGTTGGACCAGGATTACAATCCTCAACATCCCGCCAACCCCAGGCAATCGATGGAAGGGCGCCTGAGCGTTTTCAAGCTCTTCTACGAGCACGGCATGATTATCGGCGGGGAAGGCGGCGGCGCCTGGGCCACCCCCTATTTCAGTGTCAGCGAAGGGTGCATGAGCGTCTATCACATGGAAGGGCGTCTGGACCCGGTGCCGCCCACGGAGGATTGGAAGAATTTCAACATGTCACCCGAGAGACGGGTGCCGACGAACGGGATCGTGTATGGGGATGCCCGGGTGGCGACCTGGGCTTGGGGCGACAACACCCTTGTCCAACCCGATTACATGCTCAAAAAGGACCTCTTCAACATTCTCTACGGAACGGCCCCCTCCTATCACGTCTCCGACCGGACCTACTGGAAAAACAAGGAAAAGATCTTGGAATCCTACAACCGCGTGGTGCCGGTTTATACAAAGCTTTTTGGGGCGGCCTTGATCAATCATCGCTGGTTGACTCCCGACCGGAGTGTTCAGCAGACGGATTTTTCCAATGGCTGGCATGTGGTGGTGAACTTTGGGAACCAGGCGTTCCCTCTCGCCCCAAATCTTAAGGTCGCGCCCATGGGGTTCTACACTTGGCAGAGCACGCCCCAAGCCCCCCAATAAAGACTTTGCGATAGGCTAGAGCATTTTCGTTTGACGTTGTCGCATTGATTGTGCGCTGAAAGCGCAAGGGAAACCAGCCCAGGGCAGAGCGCAGCGTCGC
>CAIYQA010000058.1 GCA_903928175.1 uncultured Spartobacteria bacterium
CCGTTCAATCCTTACTTCATGAGGTACGTTCCCCAGGCTTAACGCTTTGGGGTGCGGTGGTGGCCGTCCATGCCGCCGCGCCCCTCTCCAACTATGGACGGGGAGATAAAACATGGACGAACAATTAGATACCCCGGAACAACAGAACGCTGCTTGGAAAAAGCAGTTTATCGAAACCAACCGTCAGATCAAAGAATGGGAAGCCGACAAAAGGCTCTCCGAATGGAAATGGCGCTTCGGTTTTTTCTGCCAAATCACTGAAGTAAGCCTTCTGGTTTACATCGCCTTGCACTTGAAGGGAGGTTAAATTGGACGCGACAAAAAACCCCTATTACGCCATCAGGCGCGGGACCGGAAGCTGGACCCCATCGGTATTCGCCGACCTTCCCGAACGGGACAGGCCGACTTACACCTTCACATACCTCACGGGCATGGACCTGGCGGATTTTCAAGCCGAGTTCACCAACGCCAAGGGACAGGTGGACAGGAAAAGGCTTTCCCAAGCCGCCTACTGGATCTGCAAGCGCTGCATCACCGGCCACAGGAACCACCGGGACGCTGACGGCGCCCCCATAGCCTTCGATGATGACGCTATCGGCTCTTACCCCACCATGCTGGCCATCGACCTCATGAACGTCATCCTGACGGCCAATAACCCGTCCAAGGAGGAAACCCAAGCGGTAAAATCCTAGCGGGAATCCGGGCCGGAGCCATCCAGGGGAAGGTCGCCGGCTGCAAGGCGCGTGGGGATGACTTTTGCACCATCCGCTGCGAATCGGACAAACCCGCCATCTCCTTCAACCGCAACGGCGAAATATTGGCTATCAAAGGGTGTCCCTACAAGCAGATCAAGCAAAGCGCCTCGATAGCCATTTCGGATTACGACGGGTTTCGGGAGGGAACGCTTTCGCCGTACAACCCGGAGGAAATGCCGGCCAAATACGAGGAACTGGTGGAAGTCTTTAAACTATGGCACGCTTATTTCATGACCGTCAAACAGGCCAAGGACGAGGGCGGAAAACAGGATTTAACGACGATTCAGGCATTTAGAAAGCGCACCCGTGGAACTTAGCGAAGAAGAAAGATTCAATTTTCAGGAGGACATGAAAGCCTTGCGCGAAGAACTTGCAAGGGTGAATTCCCGCCTGAACTACATCGAGGACAATGTGCCGGGGCTTCGCTATCGTTCCGACATGAAAATCATTGAAAAGCACCGGAATCGGGGTGATCTGATTGGCGGATGAAACCCTTAGTTACAAAGGCGAATTTGACGGCAGCCAAATCCTTGCCACCCTGTCGGCCCTTGAGGGATCGTTCAAGCAGCTTGACCAAACCGCGCAGGCGGGGTTCAAGAACCTTCAGGCATCCAGCGAATCCGGCTTCTCCGTCCTCAAGGGAGTCCTGCAAGAGCGAATTCTTGAGAAGATAGGTCAGGGCATCAAGGACGCTTTTCAGGGCGCCGTGGGGTTCATAGAAAGCTCCGTGAAGGCCGCGCAGAGCCATGAGCAGATCATGCGCCTTGTCCAAGCCTCCATTACTGCTACGGGCGGATCAGCAGGTGTCACCGCCGACCAGTTGGATAAGCTGGCCATTTCCTTTTCCAAGGTCACCGACCAGTCCCGCGACCAAATTCTGCAAGCCGAGGCTTTAGCCCTGCATTACCGGAATATCGCCGGCTCTGAAATCCCTGCCGTGGTTCAAGCCTCCCTTGACCTTGCCAAAGCTCAAGGGGTGGACGTTAAAGAATCCATGCGGGCCCTGGCTATTGCCATGCAAGACCCCGCAGCGGGCCTGACAAGGCTTCGGCGCGAGGGCGTTCTATTCTCCGACCAGCAGAAGGAACAAATCAAGACCCTGACGGAATCCGGGGACTTACTCAAGGCTCACGCCGAGCTTCTGGGGGTGGTGGAGTCCAACTACGGCCATCTGGCGCAGAACGCTGCGGATCCCTTCAAGCAGCTTCAAAACGAGTGGAATGAGATAAAAATCGAGATTGGCGATCAGTTCCTTCCGGTCATCGAGGACGCGGCACGAAAAGTCACCGCGTTCCTTGAGGCTTTCGATGGCACACCGGCGGCAAAGAAACTGCTGGATGACCTTAAGGAATCCGCCACCATCATCAGCACCACCATCAGCCAGATGTTCGCCATCTTCAAAGGCGGAGTCACGGACGTGGACACCTTGGACGGCGCTTTTGCCGCCATGAATTACGTCCTCAAGGGTGTCGCTGAAACCGCCATTGACTTGGAGGCCACCCTAAAAGACATCGGAATTTTACTCAAGGCCATGGCCGATGACACATTCTCCGGCTTCGCTTCGGCCTTTAAACAGATAGGCGAGGTCAATGATGCGGCGGATGCGGCCATCGACAAAATCTACGCCCTGAAAGCGGCGCAGGACGCGGTTAAGGCTCCCGAAAGCACATCGACCACCCATCAGCAGACCATCAAAACGGAAGCCAAGGGCCCGAATAAAGACCAGCTCGATCAGATCACCGAATACAACAA
>CAIYQA010000059.1 GCA_903928175.1 uncultured Spartobacteria bacterium
ATCCCAGTACGGCGCGCACGCGGAAGATCTTTTCCTTCACGATTTTCTCTAACGCCTCTACGGCGTCCCGATGGAGTTCGGTTGCTTGCTCACTGATCTCGGGATCGGAGAGAATACCGGGATAGCGCCCCCGGAGATCCCACGCATGGAAGAAGGGGGACCAGTCAAAATACTCCACCAACTCCTCGAGAGGAATGTTATCGAAGACGATCACCCCCTGTTTTTCAGGCTGCGCAATCTCAGCGGTGGCCCAATCGATCGGCGTCCGGTTGGCGCGAGCCTGTTCGATTGTGAGGAGATCAGCCTTGGCCTTTTTGTTCGCATGCTCCTCGCGCAGGCGCTGATGCTGTTCCTCGACCTCAATGCCATAGGCCTCTTTGCGATCGTCGGAGAGAAGTTCGGCCACCACACCCACCACGCGTGAGGCATCAATGACATGAACCACGGGGCCCTTGTATTCCGTGGCGATCTTGACCGCAGTGTGGGCGCGACTCGTGGTCGCTCCACCAATCAGGAGGGGAATCTCAAATTTCTCCCGTTTCATTTCGCGGGCGACATGCACCATCTCGTCGAGGGAGGGAGTGATGAGTCCGCTCAGGCCGATGGCATCCACCTTGTGCTCACGGGCGGCAGCGAGAATCTTGTCGCACGGCACCATGACTCCGAGATCGATCACCTCATAGCTGTTACAGGCAAGGACGACACCGACGATGTTCTTGCCGATGTCATGGACATCACCCTACACCGTGGCCATGAGGATTTTGGCGGCTGCTTTCGTGTCGGCGTTGGCGGCCTTCTCTTCCTCCATGTACGGCGTGAGGTAAGCGACCGCCTTCTTCATCACGCGGGCGCTCTTGACCACCTGGGGCAGGAACATTTTCCCCGCGCCAAAAAGATCGCCCACAATCCCCATCCCGGCCATCAGCGGCCCTTCGATGACGTGCAAGGGCCGCCCGATCTTGAGCCGCGCCTCCTCGACGTCTTCATCAATAAACTCGACGATTCCCTTGACCAGCGCGTGCGCCAGACGTTCCTCCACCGGGGCGTTGCGCCATGCTTCGTCCTTCACGGCGACTTTGCCCGCCGACTTTACCGTCTCGGCAAACTCCACGAGCCGTTCGGTGGCGTCGGGGCGGCGGTCCAGCAGCACATCCTCCACGCGCTCCAGCAAATCCTTGGGAATTTCCTCATACACGGCGAGCATTCCGGCGTTGACAATCCCCATGTCCAGCCCGGCCCGAATGGCATGGTAAAGGAAAGCCGCGTGCATCGCCTCGCGCACCGGGTTGTTGCCCCGGAACGAAAACGAGACATTGGAAATGCCGCCGCTCACCTTCGCATACGGCAGGTTCTCCTTGATCCAGCGCGTGGCTTCAAAAAACGAAACAGCGTAGCGGTTGTGCTCCTCGATACCGGTCCCCACGGTGAGCACGTTGGGGTCGAAAATGATGTCCTCGGGTGGAAACCCGACCTCTTCAGTCAGGATGCGGTAAGCGCGGGCGCAAATCTCCTTGCGCCGCTCGGTATTGTCGGCCTGGCCCTGCTCGTCAAACGCCATCACCACCGCCGCCGCCCCGTAGCGCCGCAGGATGCGGGCCTGCCGCTTAAACTCCTCCTCGCCGACCTTGAGCGAGATCGAGTTCACGACGCATTTGCCCTGCACGCATTTGAGTCCCGCCTCCAGCACGCTCCATTTGGAGCTGTCGATCATGATCGGGATGCGCGAAATGTCCGGCTCGCTGGCGATCAGGTTCAGGAAATGCACCATCGCCGCTTCGGAATCGATCATCCCCTCGTCCATGTTCACATCCAGGAGGTTCGCCCCGCCCTCCACCTGCTGGCGGGCCACGGCGAGCGCCCCCTCGAAATCCCCGGCCAGGATCAGCTTGGAAAACTTGGGCGATCCGGTGATGTTCGTCCGCTCCCCCACCATCAAAAAGCCGCTCTCAGGAGTGATGATCAGCGGTTCGAGACCGCTCAGGCGCGTGGCACGCGGACGCTCCGGCACCGGGCGCGGGGGGCAGTCTCTCACCGCTTCGGCGATGGCGCTGATGTGAGCGGGCGTCGTCCCGCAGCACCCCCCCACAATATTCAGCCAGCCGCTTGCGGCCCAATCGCCGATCTGCACCGCCAGCGACTCCGGCGTTTCGGGAAATCCTGTGGGCGAAAGCGGGTCGGGCAATCCGGCATTGGGATAGCAGCTCACATACACCGGGGCGCAAGCCGAAAGGGCTTCAATGTAGGGGCGCATTTCCTTGGGGCCCAGGGCGCAGTTGAGGCCGAGGCTCAAGAGCGGCGCGTGCGAGGCGGAAATCGCAAACGCCTCCACCGTCTGGCCCGTGAGTGTGCGCCCGCTGAGATCCGTGATCGTCCCGGAAACCAGGATCGGAATCGCCCCATGTACCACGCCCAGCCCCTCGAATGCCTCCATAATCGCGCAGAGCGCCGCCTTTGCGTTGAGGGTATCGAAAACCGTCTCCAGCAGCAGCACATCCACGCCGCCCTCGATCAACGCCTCCACCTGTTCGCGGTAGGCCGTTTTCACCTGGTCGAAAGTCACCTCCCGCCGGGCGGGATCGTGCACATCGCGCGAAAGCGAAAGGGTTTTGCTCATCGGACCGACCGCCCCAGCCACAAATGCAGGGTGCCCGCATTGCTCCACGGCTCTGCGCGCGCACGCCGCAGCGGCGAGGTTAAGCTCCCGCGTAAGCGACTCCAGCCCGTAATCCGCCAGGGAAATCGACTGCGCATTAAACGAGTTCGTCTCGATCAGGTCCGCTCCGGCGGCGAGGTATTTCGCATGGATTTCCTGCACCACGTCCGGGCGGGTGAGGCACAGCAGATCGTTGGCCCCCTTGAGCGGGTGCGGATGCTCCGCAAAGCGTTGCCCCCGGTAATCGGCCTCCTCCAGGTGGTATTGTTGGACCATCGTCCCCATGGCCCCGTCGAGAATCGCGATCCGTTCGGCAAGCAACCGGGCAAAAGGATGAGTAGAGAGAATCACCCGGCCAACGTAGGGGTTCCGGGAGCGGGAATCAACAACAAATGAACGCATCATGATAAGTCAATACGTAAGCGGAGATTGCCAGTGGATGCGGGGTTTCCCTCTTTCTGATCTCAGCTTTACTGTGAGGTCTTTTGGTGTAATCTCACGCTGATCGAACCTTTCTCCATGACTCAATTTCCCCGCATCACCCGTGATCCTGCCGTAATGAGCGGGCGGGCGTGCCTGCGCAATACGCACGTAACGGCCTCCACGATACTGGCATTGCTGGCCGCGGGACGTTCCCACGAGGAGGTGATCCGGATGCTTCCGGCGCTGACTCCCGAGGATTTGCACGAGGCGCTTGCCTACGCGGCCTGGCAGGTGGACGAACTGGCTGCCCCATCTGCCCTCCTGGAAACCGCCCCTCCCCCGACACCCGAACCGCTTCCGGTTGCCACCCCCGAAGGCTTACCCCACGGGCAGGAATCTGTGATGGAGGAAAATTCCGAAGTCGCCGCAACAGTGGAGGAAATTCCGGAAGCCGACGAAGAAGAATCCCCCGAAGATGCCCCGGAAATGGAAGAAAGCCTGGAGCTTTATCACCCCTCTTACCCGGATCAACCGACCGTCGTAGTTACCCGGCACGGTCTTTTTGACCGCCGCTGGGGCACGCACACCGTGGCTTGGGGGGACATCCGCGAGATCCAGCGCAAGAGCAGCAGGAAAACCGTGGATATCATTCTACACAATCCCGAGTTTTACGTCTCTTCCATGCCGTTTTTCAAACGGCTCCGTGCGCAGATCAAGCTTGCCTTCAATATCCCCACGCTCCATCTCGACACCGCCTCGCTGGGCATCCGGACCAAGGATTTGTACCACACGGCCAACCGGCTATGGATGCGTCACAGGGGAAAATTGCGGTTTCGCAAAAAGCGCAGGATGAGAATCAACGGGAAGTCCAGCAGCTTGCATAATAGCTCAGAGTGGGACAGGTTTCAGCCCATGTAGTTCCCGGCCCGCTTTCCTCGGAACACCCTTTATTTTGCAGGAGCGGCAGCGGCTGCCGGAGCGGACTCCTCAAACATGTCCACCAGCCGGTCGTCGATGCGGATGTCAATCAACTTCCAAATCCCCCTTGCTCCGGTCGCCAAATCGATGTTGGGGTCCGCATTGTAAAAATACAACCGCCAGCGAATGGGAAACTGTTTGTTGAGTGAAAGGCACGTGATGCGCTTCAAATGCAATCCGCTGCCGATGTTTTTCTCATCCACATTCTCATAGCCGCCAATATTGCCAAACACCCGGATCGCTTCGCGCGTTTTCAGCTTCAGGTTCGCCACATCCTGGGCCATTCCGGCAATCGGCGTCCCCCTCAGAAGTTCGTCGTATGCAGCATCCACCCGGCCCTCGGTCAAAATGCGAAAGAATTCGCGGACCTGTTCCGTGGGCAAGGCCGTGGAGGGGGCTCCCGCCGGAGTGGGAATCGCAATCGGTTCAGGCGACTTGGATGTTTTTGAGCGTTTTGAGGTATCCGGCTGCGCAAAAACCGGCGAGGCAGCCAGAACTATCGCCAAAACACCCGAGGCAAATAAGGAAAGCTTCATCATGGAAGTGGAGCGTAGAGGAAGTTGGGGGGAGAGAGAAGCTTTTAGGCAATGGAAAATGTTTCAGAGCTGCTATCAACCGTCTCATTAGCGCCATCTCTTAGGCTCCATCTCATTAACACCGGGCTTCAGCCCGGTGTCACAACCCAGCAAGCGGATCAGCCGTTTTAACGGCTTTTTCACGCCGCAGTGCCACGAAAAGCCGTTGAAACGGCTCTTGCGCATGCATGCTTTTTCACCGGGCTGAAGCCCGGTGTTAATAAGATGTGTTACCAATAGGCTGACCAGCGCGCCCCGATCCAGGTACCCCAGAAGCGCCAACCGCCACCCCTCCCGAAACCATTGCCATTGCCGCACAGGGCCGCTTGGGGTAGAGTGTTCCCCAGATGCAGCCGAACCTTTCCGCTCCCGAAAATTTCATCAACCGCGAACTCAGTTGGCTGGAGTTCAACCGTCGCGTCCTGGAGGAGGCGCAGGACACCACACAGCCGCTCATGGAACGCGTCAAGTTCCTGAACATTTTCTCCACCAATCTCGACGAATTTTTCGAGATTCGCGTCGCGGGCATCAAGCAACAGATCGACAGCGGCAGCACGGACGTCGGCCCCGACGACCTCTCGCCCACGGAAGTTTTCCAGGCGATCACCAAGACCGTTCACGATCTCGTCGCCCTACAGTATGAACTTTGGAACCGGGAAATGGTTCCGCTGCTGGCTCGCAACAACATCCATTTTCACCGGGTCACCGAACTTTCCGGGGAGGATGCCGAGTGGGCGCACGCCTACTTCCGCAACGAGGTGTTCCCTGTGCTCACCCCGCTGGCCGTCGATGCCAGCCACCCTTTCCCGCAGGTTCTCAACAAAAGCCACAACCTGATGGTCCGCGCCCGGCGGCCCGGCGAAAAGGAGCCGCTCTATGCCATTGTCCAGGTGCCGCGCGTCGCCCCCCGCCTCATCGCCCTTCCCCGGAAAAACAAGGCCGATCCGTGGAACTACGTTTTCCTGAGCGACCTGGTCAAGGAACACCTCGGCGAACTCTTTCCCGGCCTGGAACTCGAAGGCGTTCACGGCTTCCGCCTGACCCGCAATGGCGATCTCTACATCGACGACGAAGAAGCCGACAACCTGCTGCGCACCATCGAACAGGAACTGCGCCGCCGCAACAAAGGCAATGCCGTGCGGCTGGAGGTGAAAGCCGATTGCCCGCGCGATTTCCAACTCCTCTTGTTGGAGCGCTTCAACCTGACCGATGCCGATCTCTACGTCCTTGATGGCCCGATCTCGATGACAAATCTCTCGCGGTTGTTGAGCAACGAGGCGTTCGCCAAACTCAAAGACCGCCCGTTCTTCCCGGCCCACGACCCGGCGCTGCCTCCCGGCGGCGACGTTTGGGAGCGCCTGCGCCACAGCGACATCCTCCTGCATCACCCCTACGAACCGTTTGAAGACCTCGTGGGTTTGATTGAGCGGGCCGCCGTTGACCCCCAGGTGCTCGCCATCAAGATGACCCTCTACCGCACCAGCGGCGATTCGCCCATCGTCGCCGCGCTTGGCGAGGCCGCCGCCAACGGCAAGCAAGTCACCGCCATCGTCGAGCTCAAGGCCCGCTTTGACGAAGCCAACAACATCCAGTGGGCGCGCACGCTCGAAGACGCGGGCGTTCATGTGGTTTACGGCGTGGTCGGCTTAAAGACCCATTGCAAAATGTTCCTCATCGTCCGGCGCGACGAGGATCGCATCCGGCAATACGTCCACCTGAGCACCGGTAACTACCACCCGAGCACCGCCCGCATCTATACCGACCTCGGCCTGCTCACCACCAACCCCCAGCTCACCCAGGAAGTCGCCACCCTCTTTAATACATTGACCGGCCTGGCCGAATACCCCGGCTTCAAGAAGCTGATGGTTTCGCCCTTCGACCTCGCCGCACGCTTCAAGGCACTCATCGAACGCGAGCGCGACCACGCCCTCAACGGCAAGTCCGGGCGCATTGTCGCCAAGCTCAACTCGCTCGTGGACGAAACCCTCATCGTCGCCCTCTACGAAGCCTCCTGTGCCGGCGTAAAAATCGACCTGATCGTGCGTGGCATCTGCTGTCTGCGTCCCGGCATTCCGGGCGTGAGCGAGAACATTCGCGTCGTGAGCATCGTGGGGCGTTTCCTCGAACACAGCCGCATCTTTTATTTTGCCAACAACGGCCACCCCGTGATCTATCTGGGCAGCGCCGACTGGATGCCACGCAACCTCTACCGCCGGGTCGAAATCTCTTTCCCCATCGAGAATCCCGAGCTGCGCAAATCCATTATCAACGACATCCTGCCCGCGTACCTAAACGACCGCGTCAAGGCACGCAAACTCCAGCCCGACGGCTCCTACATCCGCCTCAAACCCGAGCCCGGCAAAGAGCATTCGCAAGCACAGCTTTATTTCCGCGAGCAAGCGCGCAGACGCAACGCCGCCGCCCCCTCCACCGCCATTTCCGACCACGAGCACCCGCCAAAGCTCATTCCAATGGCAAAGCCGTAATTCCTTACAGCCGCCCCTCGTCCGCGTCGATCACATCAAAAAAGGTCGCAATGTCCTCGCGCCCGGCCAGCCCATAGTCGGGCAGGCGCTCCTGGAGTCGTGCGCTCGCCTCGTCTCTCCAGCCGCGCTTGGCCATGAACGCATTCCAGACCATCACTTCCTCCTCCGTCGGCTTGCGCCCGTGCTCAAAACACCACGCCAACAACTCCTCATCCGTTCCGCCCGCCTTCACGCGCGCAACAAGATCCTCATACGTGACGTGCAGGAACCGGAGGCAGCGCTCGTCGAAACCGATTCCAAGATTCGGAAGGTAATCGGCGGGCAGTTTGTCCTCAGTGCGAAGCCGGATCTTGTCCAGCATCCGTCCAAAATAAACAAGACCGCCCACCGGCTCACGGGGACTGCGAAGATTGGGAATGTGCATGGCAAGCGCAACATTACGCAGAATAACGCCGCTTTTAGAATGCAAAAGTCTGTCGCTTTGCGCATTCGTAAAAATCATTTTTCTTCGTTTGCAGCTCCATTCGTGTTTCAAAGGATGCGACATGATCCCGCCGCTGCTCTACGACCACCTTGTCCGCCCGTTCCTGTTCCAGTTTGACCCGGAGACGATCCACCATGTCTCCATGCAGGCGCTGCGGGTGCTCGCGCAGGCGGGTTTCAAACCGGCGCACGACCCGAAGCTGGCGCGCACGGTATTCGGCCTCACCTTCCCCAACCCCGTCGGGCTCGCCGCCGGGTTCGACAAGGAAGCCGAGGCGCTCCCGGCCTGGCAAACGCTCGGGTTCGGCTTTGTGGAACCGGGAACCATCACCGCGCTCCCCCAGCCCGGAAATCCCAAGCCGCGCATTTTCCGCCTCCCGGAACTGGGCGGCATCATCAACCGGATGGGCTTCAATAACAGTGGAGCGGATGCCGTGGCGCACCGGCTCGAAGCCCTCAAAGCCTCGGGCCGCTGGCCGACGATCCCCATCGGGCTGAACCTAGGCAAATCCAAAGTCACCCCGTTGGAAGAGGCGACGCAAGATTACCTATTCTCCTTTAACCGGCTGTTTGAACTGGGCGATTACTTTGTGCTCAACGTCAGCTCCCCCAATACGCCGGGACTGCGCACCCTGCAAGGCAAGGCGGAACTCAACGAACTGCTCGGCGCGGTGATGGCCGCCAACCGCTCGAAAGCCAATCCCAAACCGCTGCTCCTCAAGATCGCGCCGGATTTGGAGTGGGCGCAAATCGACGAAATCCTCGAACTCGTCACCGGGCACGGGCTCTCCGGGCTCATCGCCACCAACACCACCCTCGATCACGCCTGCGTTCCCGAAGGTCGGGACCAGACCGGCGGGCTCAGCGGCAAACCGCTCCGTGCGCGTTCCACGGAGATTGTCCGCTATGTCTGCAAGCATCTCGACCTGCCCGTGATCGCCGTGGGCGGAATCTTCGACGCCGACTCCGCCTTGGAAAAACTGGATGCCGGAGCCGCGCTCGTCCAACTCTACACTGGGTTCATCTACCGCGGCCCGGCGCTGATCGGCGAAATTTGCGCGGCGCTGAAAAAGTGTTAAAGAATCCTATGCGCATCGCCCCTTTAGCCGAGTCCTTCGCCGACAAAGTCCTCGCCGGAGAACGCCTTTCCGTGGCCGACGCACTGGCGCTCTATCACGCTCCGCTGGAGGAACTCGGCGCGCTGGCCAATGCCCGCCGCCAGCAGATCAAAGCGGCCGCGTATGGGGGGCGCGGCAACGAGATCGTCACCTACATCATCGACCGCAACATCAACTACACCAACATCTGCAATGTCTATTGCAAGTTTTGCGCGTTTTACCGGACGGAGCGGGACGCGGAGGGTTACGTGATCACCCGAGAGGAGTTGGACCAGAAGTTGCAGGAATTGAGCGACATCGGCGGCGTGCAGGTGCTGCTGCAAGGCGGCCATCATCCCGCTCTCGGAATCGACTGGTATCTCTCGATGCTCAATCACATCCGGGAATGCTTTCCCAAAATCGCCATCCACGGGTTCAGCCCGCCGGAGTTCCAGCATTTCGCCGAGGTGTTCAAAATGCCGTTGCGCGAGGTGATCTCAAAATTCAAGGAAGCCGGGCTGCGGTCCATTCCCGGCGGCGGCGGGGAGATCCTCGTGGATCGCGTGCGCAACCAGATCGCCCCGCGCAAATGCAACACGGATCAATGGTTGGAAGTGATGGACGTCGCCCACAGCCTTGGCCTCACCTCCAGCGCCACGATGATGTTTGGCCACGTTGAGACCGTGGAGGACCGCATCGAGCATCTGCATCGGTTGCGCGAGCAGCAGGCGCGCTCCGGCGGATTCACCGCATTTATCTGCTGGACCTTCCAGCCGGAAAACACCGTACTCAAGGCGCAGACCGTCGGTGCGACCGAATACCTGCGCACGCTGGCCATCGCGCGCCTGTTCCTGGACAACTTCGACAATTTCCAAAGCTCCTGGGTGACCCAAGGCCCCAAGATCGGCCAAATCTCGCTCGAATACGGCGCAAATGATTTTGGCTCAGTCATGATGGAGGAAAACGTCGTCAGCAGCGCCGGAGCCCATTACGCGCTCCAGAAGGAAGAAATCCAAACGCTCATCCGCGAAGCCGGGTATGAGCCGCGCCTGAGGGATACCAGGTACCGGCTATTGGATTGATCGGTTCCGGTTCCTCCATCAGTCCTATAAGACTTATAGGACCCATAGGCCCTATCTCTCACCCCGGTCTCGTCACCGTATAAAGCCACCAGCGGTGTTTCCTCTGCTTGGGCGAACGCGCGTGGCGCTCAAAATACACCTGCATTTCCTCGCCGCTCGCCATACGCAGGCGGAACCAGTGTTTGCGCACATACCGTTCCCCGCTCCCGTGGTGGCACGGGCCGGTTTCCTTCCATTCCTCCAGCACCCCGGCCACACGGTAGGCCTTTCCGCGCCAGGTAAACTGCGCGGGCAAAAGCGGCGCCCCAACAACCACCGGCCCGGCAGTTCCCGCCGCCAGCTCCGGCACGATTTCCTCGCTGATCAGTTCCTGGCGCATGATTTTCCAGTCATTGAGAGTATTTTCCTCCCGGATGGGACCCATTTGCAGCAAAAATCGCCTCTGGCAGGCATTTCCCTAGGAAAGGTTGCTTGACCTTTTCCCATGAACTCTTCATTCCTTTTCCCCGATTCCGCTTCCGGTTCACCGGACCCCCCGGGGCGGCTGAAATTTTATATGAGAAACAGCAAACAGATTCTTGCCGCAGCCGTGCTTACCGCTTGTGTAGCCAGCGCCCCAATCACCTGGGGACAGGAGCCCAAGGCCCCCATCGTAAAGAGCATTGACATTCAGTTTGCGGGCCCTGCCACGGTCAGCAAGGAGCGCATCCTCAATAATATGCGCACAAAGGTCGGTCGCCCCTACTCTGTTGGCGTGGCGGAGGAAGATGTTCGCAATCTCTACCAAACCGCAAAGGTCTTCAACATCCGCATCTACGGCGACCCCCAACCCGATGGGGTCAAGGTGATCGTGGTGGTCCAATCCAAGACCACGGTAAAGGAGGTCAACATCGAAGGCGCCTCCCAGATCAGCGCCAAGTCGCTCCGCAAAAAAATCACCACCAAGCCGGGCAGCGAGTTGACCGAGGCGGAAGTGGAGGCGGATCGCCAAAAGATTCTCACCGCCTACCAGGAAAAGGGTTTCAAGGACACCGACGTCAAAACCGACATCAAGACCGATGAGAAGACCAATCAATCCGTCGTCACCTATGTGATCACGGAAGCCGGCAAGACGGTGATCCGGCACGTCCTGTTCGAAGGCAACACCGTTTTCAGCAGCCGCCAATTGCGCAAAGTGATTAAAACGCGCGCCCATTACCTCTTCTCCTTCCTGGATAAGAGCGGGCGTCTGGAAAAAGAACAGATCGCATCGGACACGGAAGCGCTTCGCGACTTCTACCAAAACCACGGGTATATCGACGTAAAGATCGGCGAGCCCACCGTTTCGCGCGAGGACGGCAAGCCGAACGCGGACGTCACCTTCCCCATTGTGGAAGGCCAGCAATACCACATCGGCAAAGTCACGCTGGGCGAAACCAAATTGTTCACTCCGGCGGAGATTGCCGCCGCCCTCAATCTCCACGAAGGCAGCGTCTATTCCCCGGCGGCAATCCAGGCTGACGTGAAACGCATCCAGGACATCTACGGCGCCCGCGGTTATATCGACGCGCAGGTCGTCCCGGTAATGACCCCCATGGGGGATCGACGGATCGCCCTGAGCTATCGGATCGACGAAGGCACTCAGTCCTACATTGAACGCGTCACCATCACCGGCAACACACGCACCAAGGACAAGGTCATCCGCCGCGAACTCCCCCTCGGCCCCGGCGATCTCTACAACAGCGTTTATGCCGAAGCCGCCAAGCAGCGCCTCCAGAACCTGAACTACTTTGAACGCGTCGATGTCTTTGCCTCGGACACGATGATTCCCGGCAAGAAGGACATGAATGTGGTGGTTTCGGAAAAACGCACCGGCTCGCTCAATTTCGGCGCGGGCTATAGCACCATCGACAGCGTGCTGGGATTTGTCGAACTGACCCAAAGCAATTTCGACATCACCAACTGGCCCAATTTCACCGGGGGCGGCGAGCGCTTCCGCGCCCGCGTCCAATATGGCTCCCAGCGCAAGGATTTTGTCGTCTCGCTCACCGAACCCTACTTCCTGGATTACAATCTGACCGTCGGCAGCGAACTATTCTACCGCGACGCCAATTACCTGAGCACGGTCTATAACCAGCGCAACTACGGGATGGACCTCTTCACCCGCAAATCCATCAACCAGGATTTCTCCTGGCGCCTGGACTATCGTCTGGAAGATATTACCCTCTACGACGTTTCCTCTGGAGCTTCCCAAATCATACGGGAGGACGAGGGAGCCCATACCAAGAGCCAGGTCGGGCCGTCGCTGGTCTATGACACCCGCGACAGCGTTTTCCTCACCCGCAAAGGCACCCGCGCGGAATTCGCCCCCTTTATAGCGGGCGGTCCGCTGGGCGGCAACGAAAGCATCTACGGAGCCAACCTTCTGGTATCCCATTACATTTCGCTGCCCTGGGACACCATCCTGACCCTCTCCGGCGAAGCCGCCACGGTGAACAGTTGGTCCAACCGCGACCACGTGCCGATCTTCGACCGACTCTACCTCGGCGGTTCCAATAACCTGCGCGGCTTCAAGTTCCGCGATGTCGGTCCCAAAGACGAAAACGGCGACCCCATCGGCGGCAACTCACTGGTTCGTGGCACGGCGGAATACACCTACCCGATCATCGACCGAGTGCGGGGGGCGTTCTTCTACGATACCGGTTACGTTAATTCCGCCTCAAACTCCTTCGGTGCGAATCATATCTCATCGGATGCGGGCATCGGCGTCCGTCTCGACCTGCCGATCGGCCCCATCCGGCTGGACTACGGTTATCCCATCGAACAGGGGGATGCCCCCACCAAGTCCGGCCACTTTAATTTCAATATCGGTTACCAATTTTGAACGTCTTGCATTTTCAAGCGTCTTAGACATGATTCGCATTTCCTAATATATGAAAATAAACCTCATCCTTCCCTCGCTTGTGGCTACCTTTGTAATCGCCATGGGCTCCCTCGCACAAGCTGACACGAAGATCGGCCTTGTGGACATGAACAAAATCTTCAGCAGCTACTACAAGACAGAGCAGGCCAAGAAGCGCATCGACGAAGCACAGAGCGTCGCCCAAAAGGAGCTCCAGGACCTCGTGGACGTCTTCAACAAGAATCTTGACGCCATCCGCAAGCTCAACGAGGAACTCAACAAGCCCGAACTGAGCAAGGAAGCCAAGGAGAAGAAAGCCAAGGAACGCGACGAAAAAGCGGAGGAATCCAAACGCCAGGAAAAAGAAATCGTCGAACTGCGCCAACGCCGCCTCAAAGACCTTCAGGATCAAGCCGGTCGCATGCGCGCCGGGATCGTTGAGGAAATCCGCAAATTGGTCAACGAAAAGGTCAAGAGCGACCAATACGACCTGGTTCTCGACAAATCCGGCATGAGCGCCAATGGCGTGGAAATCGTCCTCTACTCCAAAGATTCAGCCGATTTCAGCGACGACATCATCAAGACGCTCAACGCCAGCAAACCCAAGGATGCCGCGGCTTCCAGCCCTGCGGAATCCCGCAAGACCAAGTAAGTGCGCGTAACCGTCGAAGAGCTTGCAGCGCTCGTCGGAGGCCGTGTCACCGGAGGTGTGGGCAGTGTCCCCATCACCGGCGCGGCCTCCGTGGCTGATGCCCAGGAAGGTGACATCACCTTCTTTGGCAATTCCAAATACCTTCCCGCATTGAGAGCCAGTCGCGCCACCTGCGCGCTGGTTCCGGAAGGGTTCGCCGAGCCCATCGCAGCCATCCCCATCCAGGTCGCCAACCCCTCTCTCGCCTTTTCCCAAGTCGTTGAGCGGTTCGCTCCCGCCCCGGTCGTTTTCGAGCCGGGCATCCATCCCAGCGCCGTCATTGCCTCCAGCGCGCGCATCGGCGAGGGAGTCTCCATCCAGGCGCATGCAGTCGTGGAACCGGGAGCCATCATTGGCGACCGCACCATCCTCGGAGCCAACACCTACATCGGGCACGAGGCGAAGATCGGAGCGGATTGCCATCTTTACCCCAACGCCACCGTCCGCGAACGCTGCACCTTGGGCAACCGCGTCACCCTTCACAACGGGGTGGTCGTCGGCAGCGACGGCTTCGGGTATGAGATGGTCCAGGGCCGCTATGTGAAAATTCCCCAGACCGGCATTGTCCAAATTGATGATGACGTGGAGATCGGCGCCAATACCACCATCGACCGGGCACGGTTCGGCCGCACCTGGATTGGCGAAGGAACCAAAATCGACAATTTGGTGCAAATCGCGCATAACGTCGTGATTGGCAAACACACCGTCATCTGCTCCCAGACCGGCATCTCCGGGAGCAGCAAAATCGGCAATTACGTGACCATGGCGGGCCAGGTGGGTCTCGTCGGGCACATCGAGATCGGCGATCAGGCGGTCATTGCGGCACAGAGCGGCGTCAGTAAAAATGTTCCCGCAAAGGAAATGTGGTTTGGCACCCCGGCCACCCCCATCCGGGAACAAAAGCTCATGATAGCCAACCAAAGCCGCCTTCCCAAATTGGTGGAGCGCGTCAAACGCCTCGAAGAACAGATCGACGGGAAATCCCCAAACGGGGAATAATCCCATCGGTCGCAACCTCGCGGGCTAGACCAGTTTCGGTTTCATTTGTCGCATTCCTCTCGCCCCGAAGGGGCTGAGTAAACCAGCCCAGGGCAGCGCCCTGGGGGTATGCGTGTGAGAGAGCC
>CAIYQA010000060.1 GCA_903928175.1 uncultured Spartobacteria bacterium
CGCTTGGACGTCACCGGAAATTCGGAGGAAGGTTACTCCATTCACATCGACCAGGGGTTGGAATATCCAACCTACCCCGCATCTCAAGAACCTTCCGCCACAGTGATTTCATGGAAGGAAGAGTTGCGGCTTCTCCGGGCCGATACGGGGCGTGGTATCTGGCGCGATCTTCACTGTCTCGCCGTCCTGCGCCGCTCCGATTCCCAAGCGCAATCCGCACCCAAGATTATCCAAAGCCACATCGCCGAACACGAGGATGGAGATGTGGATCTTTGGGTCGGTGAACTGATCAAAGCCAAGGACGCGAAAATCCTCGATGCCATCGAAGACCGGTTCACCGTTCCCCATCGTCTGTTCACCGACATTGGCCGGATGATCTATTCCAAAGGAGTGCAACATGCAGATATGCAATCCACCGGGATCTATTCAGCGGTAAAATCCTACGCTGAATCCATGATGCATGCATCCGCCCCCGTCGAGGCCGCCCAGAGACACTTTTGGAACGCTCTTGATCTCCAACGCCAACTTTTGCTTGATCTCGTGAGAGACCCCGCCCCCCTAGGTAACAAAAACTTCGGTGAATCTAACGACCCGTGGAGTATCGCCGTCTACAAGGCCGCCCATGCCGCCTACGATCACGCCTGTCCGCGTTCCACTCCACGCCAGATCGAGGCTTATGCCCTCGGGTTGCGCCGCCTCCGCCCAAAAACCACCAAGCCCAAGCCTTCCAAAACCACACCGTCCATTCCCATTCCATGAACCCCTACGACGAAACTAACACACGCTTCATCGCTCAGCTCGCGCGGCTGTGCGAGGATCGCGGTCATTCCGCTGCCCTCCGCCGCTATTGGAGCGAAACCACCCGCCATCAAGCACTGCCTGTTCTCGGACGACTGGGTGCCATCGGCGATGACCGAACCACCATTGTTGCCGCGCTTTACGCTGTCCATCACAACCACGCCGAAGGTTTCGGCATCGGACGTGCCGCCCTACGGCTAGGGGAGCGAAAAGACGGCGATCATCCTTACGACAGCCACTTCCGGCGCTTGTTGGCTTGCGATGCTTTGGACGACCTCGCGCCGCAGCTCCATCGCCTTGTCCAACGTCTCAGCCGCGAGAGCATCCCGCTCGACTACGCCAAGCTCCTCAAGGAACTCCGCTTCTGGTCCACCGGACATGCCGAGTCCGTGAAAACCTCCTGGGCCAAAGAATTTTGGCAAGCCCCCACCGACCTTCCCACACCATGAATCTCCATCTCACCCAAGCACTCGTCCCTTACGAAATTGCCGCTCGCTGGCGAAAAGACGGCGGATTCACCGACAGCTACGCATGGCACAAGCGAGCGTGGGACTGCTTCCCCGGCCAACCGGATGCAGCACGGAATTTCCTCACCCGCCTCGACGACACAGGCAATGGTTTTCGCCTCCTCATCCTGTCATCTGCCGAACCGGCCAAGCCCGATTGGTGCGCAAATCACGGCTGGCAGAGCAAGGTCATTGGCGAAAATTTCCTCACTCACCCGCGTTACCGCTTCTCACTGCTCGCCAATCCCACCCGCAAACTCGCGGCTCCACGTGACGCGGCAGGCAAGCGCCGCAGTGCGAAACGCATCCCCATTTCCACCCGCGAGGACCTCCTCGACTGGCTGGGTCGCAAGGCCGCTCAACACGGATTCTCCATAACCATAGAGGAAATCCGCACGATCCCCAGACCCCGGCAATCCTTCGTTAAAACAGGAAAAGCAGGGCTGCACACCGCCACCGAATTCACCGGCATCCTCACCGTCACCGATCCCGAACTCCTCCACCAAGCCTTCGCTACCGGTATCGGCTCCGCCAAGGCCTTCGGCTTCGGCATGCTCTGCCTCTCTCCATTCTGAATCC
>CAIYQA010000061.1 GCA_903928175.1 uncultured Spartobacteria bacterium
ATAAATTGTAGTTTTTGATCCATCGCAGAGGTTTTCTTGAAGGGCATATTTCGCCCATTTGTGTAAACCATCCGCCCGGTCTGTTCTGTAAAGGATCCCCCCGGTCCGCACCCCATACCAGCATGGGGCACCGCCCCATGTACTCGGAAAACAGGAGCAGGCCTGAAGGGCCGCACCATCCAACCGTGCAAAGCAATAGTGCGGGCCTACAGCCCTCTTTCCTTCTTCGCGGTAAGTCCTTGGGCGTTGCCCAAGGCTGGTATAGCCAGCGCCGTTGGCGCTCAGGCAAACCACTTTTAATCACGCCCGGGATGACAAGCCTCCCCACATCCGGCTTGTCCTCGGCGGGCATATCCGATAGAAAAGCGCACGGGTTGTCCCGTCTTTATGAATTATTCCGCCTCCCCTTCCCGGTATGACTCCCTGCCTTACGCCCGCTGCGGCCGCAGCGGCGTGAAGCTCCCCCGCATTTCCCTCGGGCTTTGGCAAAATTTCGGCGATGTCGATTGCTACGCGACGGGCCGCGAAGTGGTGCTGCGCGCTTTCGATCTCGGCATCACCCACTTCGACCTCGCCAACAACTACGGGCCGTCGCCCGGTTCGGCGGAGATCAACTTCGGGCGGATGCTGCGCGAAGACCTGCACGCCTACCGCGACGAGTTGATCCTCTCCACCAAGGCGGGATACCTGATGTGGCCGGGGCCGTATGGCGAATGGGGTTCGCGCAAGAACCTGCTCTCCAGCCTCGACCAGAGTTTACAGCGGATGGGGCTCCCGTATGTCGATATTTTTTACTCACACCGGCTCGATCCCGAGACGCCGCTGGAAGAGACGATGGGCGCGCTCGACCACGCCGTGCGAAGCGGCAAGGCCCTCTACGCGGGCATCTCCAACTACCCGGCGGCGGAGACCCGCCGCGCGGTGGCGATCCTCAAACAACTCGGCACCCCGTGTCTCATCCATCAAGCCCGCTATAGTCTGCTGGACCGCTGGATCGAAAACGGGCTCACCGACGTCCTCGCAGAGGAAGGGATCGGGAGCATCGTCTTTTCGCCGCTCGCGCAAGGGCAGCTCACCAACCGGTATTTGAAGGAAATCCCGGCGGATTCGCGCGCCAGCAAAGAGCGGTTTCTCAAAATTCAACAGGTGCAGCAGAACCTGCCCAAGGTGCGGGCGCTCCACGCCATTGCCGAACGGCGCGGCCAACCGCTGGCCGAGATGGCGCTGGCCTGGGTGCTGCGGCTGCCCGTGGTCACGAGCGCATTGATCGGAGCCAGTTCGGTGGCCCAGCTTGAGCAAAATCTTCGAGCGCTTCAACGGCTCGATTTCTCGCCGGAGGAACTGGCGGCCATCGAAGCGGCGTTGAAAGGGTAAGCCTTCCAAAATCGCCTCCATTTTTGCGCCCTTTTGCGCTTTTTTGCGGCTAATAAGGGACCAAAAAGTGGCCCCTCCAGCGCATTTCCGCCAGAGGGGCCGTTTTTACCCCGCAGATGCCGTTAAGGGGCATTTCCCGTTCCCCAAAAGGAAACGGTGGTGACCGGAGACGGGGACGCAGACTTCCAGTGAAGGCATGTCTTTGTTACCGCCGCCTTGGCCTCCAAGTTTGAAACAATATCGGCCCGGGAGTTGCCTCCTGTATCTCGAACACCGCAGGGTAAATCTGCTGGAGCTTTTTGCGGCTCCAAAAGCTGGGAAAGATCACTCGCGGAAACTCACCGGCAGTTCCGCCTTCAGCCGCTCTTTCAGCCGTTGATGGGCTTCGGCGACCTCTTCTGCCGTCAGTGTCCGCCCGGTGGAACGATATGTCAATGCGTAGGCCACCGATTTTTGATCCGCAGGGATTCTCTGACCCGTGGGATCGGTGAAAACATCAAACAGTTCCACCCCGACAAGAAGCGGTTCGTTGGAAGCGCGCAGCACGGCTTCGATCCGTCCATGCGCGACGTCCGCCGGGGCGATGAGGGCGATGTCGCGGGTGACGGCGGGGAACTTGGGCAGTTCCACGAACCGGCCCCCGGGAGGTGCGGCCTCGAAGAGATCGAGATCAATCTCCGCCACGAGCACGGGAGCCGTGGCGTCGAGTGAACGGGCGAGCGCCGGGAGCAGTTGACCCGCGAGGCCGACCACGACTGCGCCGCGCCGCAGTTCCACGGCAAGCGCGAGCGCCGGGTGGGTGGTCGGCTCCAGGGTGATGCCGTCGAGGTTCAGTGCGGCGATGACCCCCTTCAAATCAAAGAAATCGGCCATGCGCGGCTTGGGATCGCGCCAGGAGGCGGGAGCGGCGGTGCCGCTCAGGAGCAGGGCCAGCGCGGTGCGCTCCTCGCGGGCGTCGGCGCGAAAGATGCGCCCCACTTCAAAGAGGCGCAAATCGCGAACCCCGGCGCAAACATTGCGGGTGAGGCTTTCGAGCAAGCCGGGGATCAGGCTCGGACGCAGGACGACCTGGTCTTCGTTGAGCGGGTTGCGCACGCGGCGCACCTCGCCCACCGGGAAGGCTGCGGCGGCTTTCTCGGAGATGAGCGTGAGGCTGCGGGCCTCGTGGAAGCCAAGGCCGGGCGCGGCCAGGCTGCGGCGCAGGCGCATCGCCTGGTCGTGCCGCTGGTCGGCGGGGGAGCTTGCGGTAAAGCGGGTCTGTTGACGGGCGGGCACCGCTTCGATGCCGATCACACGCGCGATCTCCTCAATGAGGTCGATCTCGCGGGTGAGGTCCGGGCGGAACGACGGGACGCGCCAGCCGTTCCCGGTTTTCGTAAGGCCGAAGCCGGTCAAAATGCGGTCCACTTGCTCGCTCGGAACCGGCGCGCCCAACACGGCGTGGCAGCGTTCGAGCCGGAACGGGACGGTGGGTTCGCTCACAAGCGACGATCCGGCGGCTCCCGCAATCGGTTCCGCCTCGCCGCCCGCCACTTCCAAAATCAATTGCACGGCGCGCGCGGAGGCGGGCAGCACGCCCGCCAAGTTGATCCCGCGTTCATAACGATAGCTCGAATCGCTGGAAAGCCCGAGTTCGCGCGAGGTGCGGCGAATGCCCGCCGCGGTGAAGTAGGCGCTCTCCAATAAAAGGTCGGTGGTGGCTTCCGTCACACCGGATTCCTCGCCGCCCATGACGCCTGCGATGGCCACGGCGCGCTGCTGGTCAGCAATGACGAGGTGCCGGGGCGCGAGCGGGTAGGTTTTGCCATCGAGCGCCAGGAACGCCTCCCCTTCGACGGCCCTGCGGACACGGATGCCGCCGTGGAGTTTCGCCAGGTCAAACGCGTGGAGCGGCTGGCCGAGTTCGAGCATCACGTAATTGGTCACATCGACGATGTTGTTGATGCTGCGGATGCCGATGGACTCGAGCTTGCCGCGCAGCCACGCGGGGCTGGGGCCGACTTTCACGCCGCGAATCCGGCGCGCGCTATAAAAGGGGCAGGCGTCCGGGGCCTCCAGGGTGATCTCGGAAGTCGGTTGGGACCCGGTGCCTTCCGTCGCGCGGATCGCTTCCGGAATGTGGAGCGGTTTGCCCAAAAGCGTGGCGATTTCGCGTGCCATCCCCAGGTGGCAGAGGAGATCGGGCCGGTTGGGCGTGACTTCCACATCGAGCACGGTCTCGGCGGGGAAAAGCTCTGTGAGCGGCGTGCCGATTACGGAATCGGCGGGCAAAATAAGCAGCCCATCTTCGCCTTCGGGCAGGCCGAGTTCCTTGGCGCTGCACATCATCCCGTGGCTTTCCACGCCGCGCAGTTTGCCCACTTTGATCGTGAAATCGCCGGGCATGACGGCGCCGGGCAGCGCGAGCGGAACCTTGTCGCCCACCTTGTAATTCTTCGCGCCGCAGACGATCTGGCGCGGTTCCGCCGAGCAGCCGTCGTTGACGCGGCAGACGCTGAGGCGATCGGCGTTCGGGTGGGGAACGCTTTCCAATATCTGCGCGACGACCACTTTTTCGATGGTGCAGCCGCGCGTCTCGATCCCCTCGACTTCCACGCCCGCCTTGGTGAGCAGATCGGAGAGCGCCGCGACGTCGGCGGGGATTTCGACGAGTTCTTTGAGCCAGTTCAGAGAGACTTTCATAAGAGAAGAAAAGGGGTTATCTGCAAAGAGATTCAGAGATTCGAATGAAGGAATGTGAAAGGTCCGCGAAACCGGGCTCCGCAACCGTGCCAGGAAAAAGGACTGACAAACTAAATTCAATTTCCTTTCTCCCCTGTATTTCTTCGCGCCTTCGCGCCTTCGCGCCTTCGTGCGAGAACAAGAAAGCCGAGCCAGAAACCCGAGCCATGAAGTGATTCCGGGGCCTTGCGGGGGACAGAGTGCACGAAAAGAAGGCACCCCTCGCCCATTTGCCCAAAGAAGAAATCCAGTCCATGCAAACTTCCGGAGCCGACAGGCCGTGGGTTATCTCCAAACTTTCACACGAAGGCGCGAAGGCACGAAGGCGCGAAGGAGAAGAAGACAGGTTGGAACTCGCGGCATTCCACGTTTCTGATCGCCATTTTCCTGAGTTCCTGAGTTCCAGATTTTCTTTTCCTGGCTTCATGGCTTCCTGATTCTATCCTGCATTCCTGAGTTCCAGATGAATTTTCTGGTTCAGCGGTACTGCGCGAGGAAGCGCACGTCGTTTTCGGTGAAGAGGCGGATGTCGGAGACGCCGCTCAGGATCATGGCCAAGCGGTCGAGGCCGAAGCCAAACGCAAAGCCGGTGTATTTCTCCGGGTCATACGCGGTATCGCCCCGTTTGCGGTTCATCTCCTGGAACACGGCGGGATCGACCATGCCGCACCCGGCCAGTTCCAGCCAGCGGTCGCCGCGCCCGAGCGCCGCCGCTTTGATGTCGATCTCGAAACTCGGCTCCGTGAACGGGAAAAAATGCGGGCGCATCCGCACCTGCACGTCGCGGCCAAGCAGTTCGCGGAAGAAATATTCGATGGTCCCCTTGAGGTCGCCCAGCGTCACGCCTTCATCGACGTAGAGGCCTTCGATCTGCGTGAACTGCGCCAAATGCGTGGCATCGACTTCGTCGCGGCGATAGACGCCGCCGGGGGCGATGATGCGCACGGGCGGCGCGAATTGCTCCATCGTGCGCACCTGCACCGTGGAAGTCTGCGTGCGCAGGAGGCGGCCATCGGGCAAATAAAACGTGTCCTGTTCATTGCGGGCCGGGTGATCCGGCGGGGTGTTCAACGCGTCGAAACAGTGCCACTCGGTCTCAATATCCGGGCCGTCGGCCAGGGCGAAACCCATCTGGCGAAAAATTTGGATCGCGCGGTCCAGCAGTTGCGTGATCGGGTGGATCGCCCCCACCGGGAGCGGCGTGCCGGGCAGGGTGAGGTCGATCCCGGAAAGCGCCTTGGCGTCCCGCTCGGCTTCGAGCGCAGCCTTGCGGGCGTCGATGGCACCGCCTACCGCGGTGCGGGCTTCGTTGAGGAGCTTGCCGATGCGCGGCTTGTCCTCCTTGGAGAGCGATTTCATCGCCTCGCTCAAGCCCGAGATGCTGCCGGTGCGTCCGAGGTATTTGACGCGGACGGCTTCGAGCGCCGCCTCATCGCCCGCAGAGGCAAGGGCCGCGAGCGCTTCGGCGCGGAGTTGTTCAATTTGCTGGTCCATGTGGAAAAGGACCATTCAACGCCAGGCGGCGCGGCAAATCAAGAATCTATCAGGAACTCAGGAAATCAGGAAATCAGGAAATCAGGAAAAAAAGAGCTTCGCTCTTGCCTCTACGTGCCGCGAATCTTTGCGATGATGCCGGGTAGGAGTTCCAGCGCGGCTTCGATTTCGGCTGCCGTGTTGAAGCGCGAAATGGAGAAGCGGAGGGTGCTGCGTGCCCGCGCGTTGGAGAAGCCCATTGCGCGCATTACGTGCGAGGGTTGCAACGAGCCGGACATGCAGGCCGAACCCGCCGAGGCACAAATCTGAGCCCGCTCCAAAAGCAGGAGAACGCTTTCGGCTTCCACTCCCTCGAAGGCGAGGCTCGTCGTGTTGGGGAGCCTCTCGGTCCGGTTGCCATTGACCTGAACGCCTGCAATCCGCTCCAGCACGCCGCTCTCGAACGCATCGCGCAATGCCTTCACTTCCGTTGCCTCGCGTTCCAGGTTTTGCAGGGCAAGCTCGGCGGCTTTGCCGAACCCGACGATTCCCGGCACGTTCTGGGTCCCGGCGCGCCGCCCGTTCTCCTGCCCGCCGCCCAGCAGCAGCGGGTGAAAGGCCGTGCGGCGGTTGACGAAAAGCGCTCCGACGCCCTTGGGTCCATGGAGTTTATGACTGGAGACGCTCATATAAGCAATGCCGGTTTCGGCAGCCCGGATCGGGACCTTGCCTGCGGCTTGAACGGCGTCCGTGTGAAAGAAAACTCCCCTTTCGTGCGCCCGGGAGGCGAGTTCCTGAACGGGGAAGAGCACGCCGGTTTCGTTGTTGGCGGCCATCACGGAAACGAGCGCGGTTTCGGGCTTTATTTTATGCTCGACTTCGCTCATATCCAGCCTACCCTCTGCGTCCACACCCAGGCGCGTGACCGTGCGGCCTTGCTTTTCCAGTGCTTCGCACGGTTTGAGCATTGCACTATGCTCGACGGCGGTGGTGATGACGTGCCGCCGCCCGGGGTTGAGTTGCAGCGCCGAGGCGATGGCGGCATTGATCGATTCCGTCCCGCCGCTGGTGAACACGATCTCGCGCGGTTCGCATCCGAGGAGCGCCGCCACCTGTTCGCGGGCGCGTTCGATGGCGTTGGCCGCCAGCTTGCCCAACCGGCAACCGCTCGACGGGTTGCCATACTGCTCCGTCAAATACGGCAGCATCGACTCCAACACGAGCGGATCGACGCGGGTCGTGGCATTGTTGTCAAAGTAAAGCATGGGATGCGGAGGCACAAGGATAGTGTACTCCCACCAAGACGCGAGCCAACTATTACTTGGTTGCGTCTATCAATTTCACACGAAGACACGAAGGCACGAAGTTCAGAAAAGCGAAAAGTTTTTGCCTTTCTTCGTGAGCTTCGTGGCTTCGTGTGAGAATAAAATCACTCCGCCGCTTGCAGGAGCGCTTTGACCTCGCGGCAGTACGCGGCGATGTCGGGGGCTTGGAGAATGCCCGAAATGATCACCACATGGCGCGCCCCGGCGGCAAGCACCGTGGCGAGGTTCTCGCGTTTGATCCCGCCGATGCAATAAACGGGCATCGGGACCGCTGCTTGCACCCGGCGGATTTCTGCGAGGCCGATGGGCTCGGCTTCCGATTTGGTGGGGGTGGCAAAGAGCGGGCCGAAGCCGAGGTAATCCGGGGTTTCGGCGGCAGCGGCCACGGCCTCGGCGAAGCTGGCGGTCGATTTGCCGATGAGGCGCCCCGGCCCGAGCAGGCGGCGCGTTTCGGCCACGGAAAGGTCGTCCTGGCCCACATGGACGCCATCGAGCCCGAGTTCCGCCGCGAGGTGGGGGTGGTCGTTGAGGAGAAACGGGACGCCTGCCGCCGTGCAAAGGCATTGCAGCGGCCCGGCAAGCGCCGCAATGGCCTCAAGCGGAGTGCCCTTGGCGCGGAGTTGGACGAGATCGACCCCGCCCGCAAGCATCTGCTCGAGAACGCGCGGAGCGTCCAATGCCGCAACGAGGCTGAGGTCGAGAATGCCGTAGAGGCGGCGGGAAGCGAGGTGCATGTCAGCCCTTTTTCAAGGTAATTCCCGCGTTGGTGAGCGTCTCAAACACGCTCCCGAGCAGGTCGCGGTAGTCGAGGCGGAAGACCCGGTCCAGCGGCTCCAAGCGCATGGCTTCGTAAATTTCGTAGCTCTCCTGGAGCTTGAGGCCCAGGAGGGCCTTGAGCTGCTCCTCCCCTTCGGGGACCGGTTCGCCGCTGTGCAATTGGCGGCTTTCGGCCACGGTTTCGTGGTGGGCGGCAAGGTCTTCCAATTGCGCGCGCAATTCGGCCACCGTGGTTTCCAAGCGGAGATTATGACGGGTCAACGCCTCCACTTCCGCGCTCGGCAGATCTTCCTTGACGCGCACGGAGCGTCCGCCCCGCTTGCCCTCCTGGCTCTGGCGGCTGAGTTGCGCTTTGGTTTGCTCCAACTCGCTGCGCAGCGAGGCGACGTAGCTCTCCACGCCGCGCAACGCCTCTTTCACATCGAAAGGCCGGGCGGAACGCTCGCTGCGTTCCCCGCGCTCCGGGCGCTCCGGTTTGCGGCGCTCGGGCTCAGCCTGCTTTTCCCCGGCTTTTTGGGCCAACCGCTCGGCGCGTCCCGGGATAATGAGTTCTTCCACGGGGGCGGCGGGTTCCGACTCTTTTTCGCCAGCAGGTATGGGCGCCTCAGCAGCAGCGGGAGCACGTTGCGCCTTTTTGGATTCCGGGCGCTTGGCTGGCTCTGGTTTGGCCGGAGCAGGTTCCGGTTGGTGCGCCTCGGGCTTGAGGGCGGCTTCGAAGGGGGCAGGCAATTCGGCGATTTCGCTCTTGAGCTGGCGCTGGAGTTTCACGTTCCAACGGCTCACTCCTTTGGCGGCGATTTCCAGATCGGCGGCGCCCGCCTTCTTCAAACGGCCCGCTTCGCTCGCCCAGCGCAGGATCGAGAGTTGCGAGATCGGCGGACAAAACGGGAAGCATTCGATGGCGCAATGCACCAGCGCGTCGGCTTCGGCTCCCTTGAGATCGCCCAACGGCAGTTGCAGCAGCCACGGTTTGCCTTTCCCGATGAAAATGTTGAAGAAAAATTGACGGTGTTTGGCGGTGAGTGCGCCGGTTTCGGGATGGCGCAAATCGGCCGCGGCCGCGGCGGCGAGCTTGAGCCCGGCGGCAGGTTCCACTTTGAAAAGCGCGCGCGCGAGGCTCAGGCGCAGGCGGCGGGAGGATTCGGTTTCGCTCTTGGCGATGCTCCCCAGCAGGTGGCGGCGCAGCGGCGCGCTGAGCTTTTCCCAAACGGCGCTCACGGCATTGACGCACACAATCCACGGCAGGCCGTCGATCATCGGAGCAATGGCTGCGGTGATGCCCGCCTTGCCTTGCGTCAGCCGCTCCTTGAGCAACGTCGTGGCCCGTTCTTCGTCGGCCGGGGCGAGGCGGGCGGCCTTGGCGGCTTGGGCCAGGAGCAGGATCGGGTCGGTGGGCTGCGGCGCAGCGGGGGGTGCGTCGGGCGATTCAGGCGAAGGTTCGGCGGGTTGATTTTCCACAAGCGGTTTTTTCAAATTAGGAATTCTCTTTTTCAAGCCGCTCGCTCAGCCATTGCTTGATCATGCTCTGGTAATTGAGATAGCGCGAGCGGGCGAGCCGCTTGATGCGGGCGAGCATGCGCGGGTCCATGCGCAGGGTCACGGTGGTCGATTCGCGGCTGTCGGTCTTGAGCAGCGAACCGTTCATGAGGCGGACATCGAGCCGGGCGTCGGCCCAGAAGCGGGCTTCTTCCTCTTCGGATTCAAATCGCGGGATTTCCTGCCAGTGGTTGATGGTGCGCATGGGAGTATAAGATGCGGTTAGGTCATCTCCGAGTTTTTGCGGTCGTAAAAATGGACCTCCTCGGGGGTCATCTCGCGCGAAAAAATCGCCCGGTAGCTCTTTCCATCGGTCCAAAAAACCGTGAACAGGGGGCGGCCGCCCATCGATTTGCCCAGGTTGAAATAACGCGCCTCGGTGGCGTGCACCGTATCGGGCAGGATGCGCAGCGAGAACGGGTCTTCAAACGATTCCTCGATCTCCTTGGGCGGGAGAGCCTTCAAATCAATGGGAGTATCGAGCCAGTCAAAGTCCATGGGGTAGTGGGGGGAAAATAGCTAGGGAGCGGCGGGTTGAATCAGTTCGATTTCATACCCTTCAGGGGCGTCGATGAACGCGATGGCGCCGCCACGGGCGTTCCAGTGCGGCCCATCGGAAAGCGGGTAGCCGAGCGCGGCGGCGTGCCGGGCGAACGCCTCCATGTCGGTGACCTCAAACGCGAGATGCGTCAGGTCCGGGCCGACGACGACCGGGCCGCTGGCGTCGAACTTGCAAATCTCGATGAGTTCTTCGCTCTGGGGAGCCTTGAAGAAAATCAACTGCGAACCGCGCCCGGAGGTGGAGCGGCGGACTTCCTCAAGCCCCAGCACATCGCGATAAAACGCCGCCGTTTTTTCCAGATCGGTCACCCGGTAGCGGGTATGCAAAAGTTTGGTGATCATCGTTTATTTTCGTTCCAGCCTGCGCCTTCGAGGCTATAGATTGTTTCAAGCGCCCCGTCGGCGTCCATCTTTACACAGTCGCCGCGCACCCTTCAACGTCCAAAAACGAATCCTTCCATGCTTATCGCGTTTAAGTTCGGAACAAGCGGAATCCTCGCTCGCGTGACATGGAGCGTCTCTTAAAAACCTGTGAAAACGATCCGTAGCTATTTCAATAATACAGAGGCGGAGTTTGCGCGGTTGCTGCTGGTGAGTGCCGGGATCGAGGCCGTGCTGGCCGAAGAGAACGCCAATACGCTCGGGCCCGGATTTGCGCCGGGTGGGGTGCGCCTTCAGGTGCCGGAGGAGGATGCGGAGCGCGCGACGGAAATTTTGTTCGGGCGGCATGAAGAATTTACACCACTGCCGGATGAATTTGTGCCGCCCGAGGAAGTTTTGGGCGAAGCTATTCCCCCACGGTTGGAACGGTTTGAAAAGCTAAAGGGCCTGATTCCGGTGGGCCTATGTGTGCTGGTCGTGATGGGCCTGGTCTATGCGCTTTATGTCCTGTTTGCGCCGCTAAACTGGACGCATACCTCGCCCGAATTGGGTCGGATGGGCATCGCCGCCGCCAAAGAAAAGGATTACGCGAAGGCTATAAAATACTACACTGCCGCACTGGTTATCAATCCGCGAAGCGCTGCGGCTTATTTCGATCGTGGCCTCGCTCGCCGTAAGACAAAAGATTACGAGAAAGCGGTTGCGGATTTTACGGAAGCCATCCAACTCACAGAGCCCAAGGCTCTTAAAAGGCAGCACGCGGAAAGCTATTTCATGCGTGGTATTACCTACAGGAAAATGGGAAGGTATGACAAAGCTCTAGAGGATTTTAATAAGGCAATTGAACTTGATCCCACAGACTACCAAAATTACGCGAGCAGAGGGTTGACGTATTCTCAAATGGGTGATGCCAACAAGGCGATCAAGGATTTTAATCATGTCATAGAAGTGGCTCCTGATAAGACCATTGGTTACAACAACTTGGCGTGGTTGTATGCGACTTGGCCGGAAGCTGGGGTGCGCAATGGGGCGCATGCTTTGGAGTTGGCTACGAAGGCTTGCAACATTTCAGAGTGGAAGAAGGGCTATTGCATCGGGACGCTGGCTGCGGCAGAGGCGGAGACCGGGAAGTTTGACGCTGCGGTCAAGCACGCGCAGCAAGCATTGGCGTGGGCCAAAACCGAAAAGGTGACTGATGAGAGGCTGCTTACGCAAATGGCCGATGCGCTCAGGGCTTACCAGCAGAAAAAACCGTATCGGGATGTGAAGAAATGAATCGGGTGTGACTGCATCCCTCTCTTTTCCTTTGCGTCCTTTGCGTTCTTTGCGCGAGACTATCCCCCATGAAACTCGTCATCGCCACCACCGGAGCGAGCGGCTCGATGTACCTTCAGCGCCTCCTCGACGGGTTGAACCCGGCGGAGCACGAAATCCACCTCGTCTTTAGCGGCCCGGCCCGGCAGGTCATCGAAACCGAACTCGGCGCGCTGCGAATCCCCGCAGGCGTGCATGAGCACGACGACCGCAGCATGAACGTGCCGTTTGTCAGCGGCTCGGCCCGGTTTGACGCGATGGTCATTGTGCCGTGTTCGATGGGAACGCTGGGGCGCATCGCCGCCGGGACGAGCGATTCGGTGATCCTGCGCACCGCGGATGTTTTTCTCAAGGAACGGCGCAAATTGATCCTCGTGCCGCGTGAAACGCCGTGGAACCTCATCCACGCGCGCAACCTCGTCACGCTCTTGGAAGCGGGGGCGATTCTGCTGCCCGCCAACCCGAGCTTCTACAGCCGTCCCGCCACGGTGGAAGCTGTGGTCGATACCGTGGTCGCGCGCATCCTGGATCAACTCGGGGTGGAAAATCCCGGTGCGTTCCGCTGGGGGGAATAGCGGGCACCGGTGCAAATACCCGCAATGCGACCGCGCGGTCCGTTCCTCGGTTAAAGGAGAAAACTATGTCTTATGGAATGATTTTACCCGGAATGGACGCCGCCCGGCACAATTGGGGATGGGTGCTCGCGCTCGGCATCCTGCTGGTGTTGCTCGGGGCGTTTGCCACGTCCGCCGCCATCACCACCACCATGCTCACGGTGCTCATCATCGGGGTTCTGCTGCTGATCGCGGGAGTCTTTGAAATCGGAAGCGCTTTCCGGAACGCCCATTACGGCGGGTTTTGGATGCATTTGTTCACGGGAATCCTCGATCTGGTCTGCGGGGCTTTGCTGGTCAGGTATCCGGCGGCGGGAGCACTCACGCTGACGTTGGTCCTGGCGATCTTCTTCCTGGTCGGCGGGGGGATGCGGGCCCTCTCGGCGCTGATGATCGACCTGCCCAATGGGGGTTGGGCAGTGTTGAGCGGGATCGTGGATGTGATCCTCGGCATTTTCCTGCTCACTTCGTGGCCGGTCTCGGGGCTCTGGTTCCTGGGATTGGCGGTCGGCATCGGCCTGATCTTCCGCGGGGCCTGGTGGGCGGCATTTGCCCTCGCGGTCCGGAAGCTGCCCACCCCGGTGGGCAAGCCGATGTAAATCGCAAGCTCGGCGCAAAGGACGCAAAGGGGTCAGCGACTCCTTTGCGTCCTGTCGTGAATCCTGGGTTTTTCCGATTTGCCCCCCGGCGCGAATTGCGGTAGGAGTGAGTCGATGAGCATCATGGTCGAAACCTTTCCCGCAGTCGCCTTCGGTGGGCAATTCCAAAACGCCTTCATCGGGCGCGTTTCCGATCTCGACGTCCTCACCGACCGTGAAGCCGCGCTGGCACGCCTTGCGCAACACCACGAGCAAGCCCGCCACGATCTCGGGTTCGCGGGTATGGCGTTCGTTACTGCCGAGCAAGTCCACGGGGACGGCGTCGCCATCGTGGACGCCCGCACACACAGCCCGGTCGCCGGAGTGGACGCCCTGATCACCAACGCTCCCCACGTCTGCCTCGGCATTTATGTAGCGGATTGCTGCGCCGTTTATGCCATCGATACCGTGAACAACTGCATCGGCCTCGCCCATTCCGGAAAGAACGGGACCGCGCTCGGGGTGGTCCCCGCCATGCTCAAAAAAATGGCGTGCGCCTACGGCACCGACCCCGCGCAAGTGATCGTCCAGTTGAGCCCGTGCATCCGGCCGCCGCTGTATGAAGTCGATTTCGCCGCCGAGATCGTCCGCCAATGCGAGGCGATGGGCGTCGGCGAAGTCGTCGATTGCGGCTCCTGCACCGGGCAGAACCTCGACCGGTATTACTCCTACCGATTGGAAAAAGGCCGCACCGGGCGGATGCTCGCGTTACTTTCGCTCACCGAAAGAAGCCGGAGCGAGGAATAGTTTTGCCGTCGCTTTGCGCGAACCCAAAACAGAATAATAAACACAGCCATCCCATAGCGATCACACTCATCACCAAAAAACAATGTCCCGAGCGCTCGTGATCCGTTGAGTCCTCTTTCACAATCATGAGCCGATATTTAGTAGGGAACAAATGATAGAGGCTTATTTTGAGGAAACTCCTTTATCCCCCTTTTTGTAAACGATCTGCCCCTTGCCTTGGAGGGGATGGGACTTGTAAAAAGGCTCGGCGGGATATTGTTGATCGCGCAATTCCAGAGTCACATCCACATCGTCATCATTACTCACCACCGTTACTTCTTCAATATACTGGCCCAGAACTCCTTTAAACCGGCTTCCGCTTACAACAGTCGGGGGCGTTGTCTCTTTTCCGGCCACAACAGTAGGTTTTTCGTCACTCGCCAAGTCCACGCCGCTAGCATTGTATTTCACGTGGATGGCAACTTTGTCCTGTCCTTTGCCGGTGACCGTCACGGAGAGCATTTTATCGTGCGGCCCCTTCCAACCCAGATCGGTGGACTTACTTGTGACCATATAGTAGCCACCATCAATAACGGCGTAAGGCCCTCCTAATGAAATGGAACCTCTGTCGCCAGACGTATTGATCTCCACCATCCCTATTGCCGGATACGTCGTTTCGTAACGCTTCCCGTTGCCGATAAGAACGGCCTGATAATTCGTTGGGAGCGGTTTTAAAGTGACGCTTTCGATTTTCTTTATGTTTGCCACCATCGGTTCCCAAGAACCAGCATCCATCTTTTTGTCTGCGTCCGACATGCCCTTTTCCCAAGTCAGCTCGTGAATGCGCTTCAAGTCCTTCGCCTCATACGCCGCGCGAACGGCGACGAGAAAATCCTCCTTCGTTTTGGGCGGCTCTGCAAAGCATGCCGTGCAAACCAAAAGGAACATGAGTATCAGGCGATATGATTTCATGGGGAATTGGTAATGTAGCCTGGGCGGGAAATAGTCAATAAAAAGGCTTGGAAAAGCTGGTTTGCCCTGCCACTCGGCAGGAATGAATAAATCAACACTTCCAAGCCGCAGCCAGTTTGCCGTGTTGCGGCAGCTTTGCAATCTCATTCCCGCCCATCTTGAAGAGGGCCATTCGGGTCAGTCCTTTATATTGACAGTCTTTGAAAGGGGGCAACTCTTGAAAGAAAACATTGCGGGGCAATAAGACAAAACCATACCGAAGGCCCGGAAACGTGCCCAAGACCCTCCCGAAGAACCTACCGGAAGTGAGACGTTCCCAAGTGCTTGGGAACGAGGAAGGAAATGCACCAAAGAAAGCTTCTGGGCAACAGCGGCCACGCGATTATGACTTGCGCCTTTGCTTTCGTCCACAAGACAGCTCTCTGCGGGCTAGGTTGAGCGCAACCACTCGAGGGCGCGGTTGCCCGCACGTGTGCCGGTGGCCAGGCACCCTTGCAGGAGATAGCCGCCGGTGGGCGCTTCCCAGTCAATCATTTCCCCGGCCACGAAAACTCCCGGGATGCGGCGCAGCATGAGCCCGCGGGTGAGTTCGCTCCAGCGGACTCCGCCGGCGGAGGAAATCGCTTCGGCCAGCGGACGGGGTTCGGTCAGGAAAAGGCTGCAATTTTTGGTTTCGGCGGCCAGCGCGGCGGCAGTGGCGAAGGGGGCGCGGGACGCCAGGATGGCAAAAGCGGCATCACTGAGCCGCCAGCGGACGCGGGCTTCCGCCAGCATGTCGGAAGGGTTTTTGAGCGCGCCGAGTTTGGCGAGGAGTTCTGCGGCTGTAAAAGTCGGCTTGAAGTCGATGCGCAACTCCGCTGTGCCGCGCTCGTGTTTTAAGGCGCGGAGCACGGGGCCGAGCGCGTAGAGGGCGCTTCCCTCGAGGCCATAGCGGGTGATGAGCAGTTCGCCCGCAACTTCTTGATCGCCCGCACGGGCAACGATGTTTTTTATGGGACGCCCTTCGGCTTGTGCGAGAACCGAGGCGGCCCAAGGCAGTTCCCATCCGCTGTTGGCCGGTTCGAGCGGGGTGACGGCGACCCCCAACCGTTCCAAGGTGCCGATCCACCCTCCGTCGGAGCCTGTGCGTGGCCAGGATCCGCCCCCGAGCGCGAGGATGACAGCATCGGCGTTGAATGGAACGGGGTTTGCGTCGGCAGTCGCAAATTCCAGCCGGAGCTGGCGGGGATTCTCGTTCACCGTAAGCCCGGTCCAGCGATGGCGGGTTTGGATTTTGACGCCGAGGCTGCGCAGGCGCGCAACCCAGCGCAGCAGGAGCCGCGCGGCCCGGAGCCCCATGGGATAAACGCGGCCCGAGGAGGCGGCGAAGGTTTCAATGCCCAGCCCCGCAGCCCAGGCGCGAAGGGCGGAGGGGTCGAAGTCCGACAGGAGCGAGGGCCAGATGTCTTCCGGCATTTCCAGACCGGAATAGCGGGTGGCGAAGCGTTCGCTGGATTCCGCGCGGGTCAGGTTGAGGCCGCCGCATCCGGCGACCAGAAGTTTACGGCCCAGGGAGGGCTTGGCATCAAAAAGCGTTACGGAAGCTCCGCCCTCCGCGGCGATTTCCGCCGCGCGCAACCCCGCGGGACCTCCACCAATAACGGCAACATTCATTGAGAAAAAATAAGAGCTTCTGCCGCCGATGGCGACCACTATCTGCCCTATAAATCGATCTTGCCGTATTTCTCGCAGGCGAGCTTATCAATGGATTTGGACATGATCAGCACCAAGGCCACCGGCAGGTAAACCGCTGTGATCGCGAGGATGGCGGAGAGTTGTTTTTTGGGCTGCATGGTATCGGGCAGGCCGGGAATCATTGCCAGCGTGGAGATGACCGTCGCCAGAAGGGTGGCTACAAGGAGGTATCTCGCCCAATTATGGCGAAACCATATGGCGAGCAAAAGACCCGTGGTCCAGGCCGCAGTGGTGACCAGGGAGACCACCATGTAGCGTTGATAAATCGGGGAGAGGTGCGGATAGAGATAATGCAAGGTGGCCGCATCAATCGCCCGCAGCCACAGGAACATGCAAAAAATATAAAACCTGCCGCTCTTGGGCTTCCGGCGGTATTTGCGCGCGCGCCGCTCAGAATAATCGGGGATTTTGATGGGTGAAGAGAAATTCATGCCGTCTTGTGGAGACAATTTTCGTGAAATGGGAAATGCACATTACTGATTTGAAACTCGATATAAAGCAGAATTGACGGGAAGAAGGAGAAGAGGGCGTGATTAAAAGTGGTGCGAGACAGTGATGTTTGAAGGGCCAAAGGCCCGTACCAGCATGGGGCACCGCCCCATGTACCCGGAAAACAGGAGCAGGCCTGAAGGGCCGCACCATCCAACCGTGCAAAGCAATAGTGCGGGCCTACAGCCCTCTTTCCTTCTTCGCGGTAAGTCCTTGGGCGTTGCCCAAGG
>CAIYQA010000062.1 GCA_903928175.1 uncultured Spartobacteria bacterium
GTCCAGCTCCCCCCTGTTCCATTCGCTAATAAATTGTAGTTTTTGATCCATCGCAGAGGTTTTCTTGAAGGGCATATTTCGCCCATTTGTGTAAACCATCCGCCCGGTCTGTTCTGTAAAGGATCCCCCCGGTCCGCACCCCATACCAGCATGGGGCACCGCCCCATGCACCCGGAAAACAGGAGCAGGGCTGAAGGCCCGCACTATGCGCTGATGGTGCGGGCCTTCAGCCCTAATCGCTTTCACGGCGAAACCTAGGGCGTTGCCCTAGGCTGGTATGGGGCCGCGCCTTTGGCGCTGAAGAGGGCATGATCCGTTTCAGCTTGCAAGGCCGCTTTGAATTGAGAGAAAGTCGATGCGATGGATAAGCGAGAGTTTACTGTATTGGGGCTTCGGCTGTTCGCGGTTTTTGCGCGATTCTCCCAGTGGTGGTGGCGCAGGCAGCACTTTCCATCCTGACTCGTTAGCGCGAAGCCTCAATCGCCTTGGCGATCGCGCTGGCCAATTCCTGCCGGTGGCCCGCTTGCATGCAGAGCGCCGCTTCGTTGCGGTTGGTGAGGAAGCCGCACTCGGCGAGCACGGCAGGGATGCGCGTTTTGCGCAGAACATAATAGGCGCGCCGCTTGACCCCCCGGTTCTCGACCGGCTCCAACTGCATCAACCCGGCTTGCACGCGCGCCGCGATTCCCGAGGCGGTCGGGTTATAATAAAAAGTCTCGAACCCGTTCGCGCTGCTGCGGAAGGCGGAGTTGAAATGGATGCTGACGAAGATGGCGTCGCGCTGGGCATTGGCGATCGCCGAGCGTTGTGGAAGCGGAATGAAGGTGTCATCGACGCGCGTCATTACTGTATGCAAGCCATTGCTCTGGAGGATGTCCCGGAGCCGTCGGGCGACATCGAGCGTCAAATCCTTTTCACCCACCCGCTGCCCTGAGATGCCGCCGCGGTCGTGCCCGCCATGCCCGGCGTCGATCACAACCGTGCTAAAACCGGATGCACTGGCAAGAGAACCAAGAAGCGCAAGCAAGAGGAGCCATTTCATTGCACGCAATGAATCGACTTTCCGTTATTGCGCAAGCGATTAGGAGCCACTGCCAAAAAAAATTTTCGTTAATCAAAATGGGCGCGATGCACGGTCTTCAGCCCGGCGCGGGTTCTACATCAGAGTTTGGTCCCCAGCCACAGGTTTAATCGATAAATGCTGTAATGCACGTGGCTGCCTTCCCAAAAAATCCTCCGGCAATGGCTGCATTGCCAAAAGCGGTCCCGGTTCTCAAGCACTGCGGGCGGGACGTTCTGTGCCACTTGCGATCGCTCCACGGGCAATAATTTTTCGTTGCAAAGCAAGCACCGGGTGAAGCAATAGGCGACGGGATCGAGCCCAAAGCGATCCACCAGCTCGCGCAATTGATCGGAAAGCTGTGCGCCGGCGAGGGGATGGACTTCGGCGCGCGATAGCAGCGACTGCGGCATTTCAGCGGCAAAACGGCGATTCCGGGTCAACACCCACCGATGCTCCGCCACGGCGGTTTCCCATAACGCGCGGCCATGCAACCGGGGGGTTGAGGCGCAATCGTACCCCAGCAGCCGGACCCATTTCGCTAATAAATGAAGCATTGCATCCGCCGCGAAGCGGATCTCCTCGGGATTCATGGGAACCTCCTGGTCTCGTACCCTACGCCGGGCGGCGTCTGGCGCAACCGGAGGGAAACCGGGGAAGGGTGGAAAAATTTCAGCAACAACTTGTTGCAGCGTGTTCGCATCTTGTAAGATAGGCGGATGCTTTTTCCTCGATTTTCTTTTTGGCTCCCGGCTTTGGCGGTGGGGACGCTGTTGTCTGCGTGCTGCGGGCCCTCCCAGTACAATTATCATTATGTGCCCGGCAAAACGGCGGTGGTGAATCGCGGGCGCGCGGTGGCTCCGGAATCGGCTCCGCCCCGGGTGAAAGCGGCGATTGCGGCCGCCAACAAAATTGCCGGGCTGCCTTACCGGCGCGGCGGCGGTCATGCGCGGTTGTGTGATTCGGCTTATGATTGTTCCGGGGCGACTTCCTTTGTGCTGCGTGAGGCGGGGCTGCTCCAGGCTCCGATCCCGTCCACGAGTTTCCGGCGGTATGGGCAGGGGGGCAAGGGGGATTGGATCACCGTGTATGCCCGCAGGGGGCATGTTTTCCTTGTGCTGGCGGGTCTGCGCTTCGACACGGGCTATGGTGGCGGCGCGAAAGGGCCAAAATGGACGACATTGAGCCGTCCGGTGAATGGATGCGTGTTGCGGCATCCCGAGGGTTTATAGAAAGCGCCCATGAGCCTGCTCACCAGCGACTATGATTTTACGCTGCCCGAGGGGCAAATCGCCCGCTACCCGCTGGCGCGCCGGGAGGATTCGCGGATGCTGGTGCTGCACCGGTCGGAACGCCGGATGGAGCATCGCTCTTTCCGGGATTTTCCGACGTTTTTGCGCGAGGGGGATTTGGTCATTTTAAACAATACGAAGGTGATCCCCGCGCGGGTGTTTTCCGACGACGGGAAAATCGAGTTGCTCTTTTTGGAGGCTGCCGGGGAGAATACCTGGAAATGCATGGTGAAGCCGGGACGGCGGATGCGCCTGGGGCGGACGGTGACGGTTGGCGGGGTGGAGGGGAGTGTGGTCGGGGTGCTGGAGACCGGGGAGCGGATTGTGCGTTTTGCCGGGTCGGTGGACCTCAACGCGGTGGGGCATATTCCGCTGCCGCCCTATTTCGAACGCAAATGCGAGCCGGAAGATATTCAGCGTTACCAGACAGTCTATGCTGCCGCGCCGGGAGCGGTGGCCGCTCCGACGGCGGGGTTGCATTTCACGCCGGAGATTCTCGCGCAAACGCCCCACGCTTTTGTGACCCTGCATGTCGGCGCGGGGACTTTCAAGCCGGTGCAGGCGGAGCGGATCACCGATCACGTCATGCACCGCGAAGGCTATTCGGTTCCTCCCGAAACGGCGGAGGCGGTCGCGGCGGCGCAGCGGGTGGTGGCGGTGGGAACAACGAGCCTGCGCGTGCTGGAATCGCGCGTGCGTGACGAGGGAAGCGTGAAGGCAGGCGAGGGGAGCACGGATATTTTCATCCACCCCGGGTTCGAGTTCCGGTGCGTCGGCGCGTTGCTGACGAATTTCCATCTGCCGAAATCGACCTTGCTGATGTTGGTTTCGGCCTTTGCGGGCCGGGGGTTTGTGCTGGAGGCGTATGCGGAGGCGATCCGAGAGGGGTACCGGTTTTACAGCTACGGGGATTGCATGCTGGTGGTGTGAAACCATTTAAAATAAGTGGACTGACATTGAGGCCTTTTTTTCAGCGCCACAGGCGCGGCTCCATACCAGCCTGGGGCAACGCCCCAGGTCTTGGGATGAAGGTGCTCCAGGGCTGAAGGCCCGCCCCATTCAAACAGGGTTGCTGGTGCAGGCTTTCAGCCCTGCCTCAACCCGCTCCCAGAACCCAGCCCTTTGGGCTGGGCTGGTATGTGATCGCGCCGTTGGCGCTCATGAGTGTGCTTATTGAGGAGCGTTGGTATAATCTGTACAGAGAAACCCCCGCCACCGCAGGGATGGCGAGGGGAAGTTTTCTTCATTGCATCGCGCGGTAGCGCGAATTGAGTCCAGCGTCACGCTGGTCGATTACGCCTTCGGCGCGAGCACGGGGCGACCGATGGCGCGGTAGGTGAAGCCGAGTTCTGCCATCGTTTTCGGATCGAAGAAATTGCGGCCGTCAAACACGAGCGGGGTATGCATCCGCTTTTTGACTTCCCCGAGATCGATGTTGGCATATTCCTTCCACTCGGTGGCGAGGATGAGCACTTCGGCTCCCTCGACGGCTTCGAGCGGGGTGTCCACAAGTTTCACGCCGGGGCAGAGGTTGTATTCCTTGGCCTTCTCGGCTCCCTTCGGATCGCAGGCGGTGACGATGGCCCCTTCGGCCACCAGTTCGTTGACCATGTCAATCGGCACGGAGTTGCGCACGTCATCGGTGTCGGGTTTGAAGGTGAGGCCCCAGACGGCGACTTTTTTATCCCGCAAAACCCAGAGGGCGTCGCGGATGCTCTTGATGAAGCGGTCTTTCTGGTCCTTGTTAATGCGCTGGACTTCCTTGAGCAGCGTGAACGGCACGCCGAGATCGTCGCTGATGGCGATGAAGGCGGCGATGTCCTTGGGGAAGCAGGAGCCGCCGTAGCCGAGGCCGGCGTTGAGGAAGTTGCGTCCGATGCGTTTGTCCATGCCGATGCCGTCGGCGACTTTCTCCACGTCCGCGCCGCTGGCTTCGCAGATGGCGGAGACGGCGTTGATGTAGGAGATCTTGAGGGCGAGGAAGGAGTTGGCGGCGTGCTTGATCAGCTCGGCGGAGTTGATGTCGGTGACGAGGATCGGGGCGTTGAACGGCTCATACACTTTCTTCATGAGCGCCAGGGCGCGGTCGCTGTTGCCGCCGATGACGATGCGGTCGGGCTTCATGAGATCGGGCACGGCGCACCCTTCGCGCAGGAACTCGGGGTTGCTGACCACGTCGAAATCGGCCCCGTTGTTGTAGCGCTTGATCGTGTCTGTGACCTTCTCGCCGGTTTTGACCGGGACGGTGCTCTTATCCACGACGACGCGGTATTCACCGGGCTTGAGCACGCCGGCGATTTCGCGGGCAACGCGCTCGATGAAGCTCAGGTCCACGCTGCCGTCGGATTGGGGAGGCGTCGGGACGGCGATGAAGACGACCTGTGAGCCGTCCACGCCCTCTTGGATGCTGTTGGTGAAATGGAGACGCTTGGCCGCCACATTGCGATGCACAAGCTCTTCGAGGCCGGGTTCGTAGATCGGGATTTTTCCGGCGTGCAGGGCGTCAACTTTGCGTTGATCGTTATCGACGCAAATTACGTTATGGCCGACTTCAGCGAAGCAGGCGCCGCTGACGAGGCCGACATATCCGGAGCCGATGATGCAGAGATCCATGGTGGTATATTGGGATTGGGTTGGTTTGGTTTGGGTTGATTGACTATTTTGAGGTGCCGCCGAAACTCTCCGCCGAGGGGTGGGCCGTGAACGGCAGTCGCAAATTGGGAAGGTCTTTGAGGGTTAAGATCAAAGAGATACCGACATTCGTGACAATTTGGCCGGTGGTGCTGTTGCGGTTTTCCTGCGCAGTGAAGCCGAGCGAGGCGATCCAGCTCGAGAGATCACGGTGGATTTCATAGTCCTGCCTTTGCAAAGTGCTGTCGGAAAATTCGTATTGGTCGGTAAAGCTGAAGGCCCAGTTGTCATTAATTCGGTAATATGCGCCGAAGCGCACGTTGCTACTGTTAAGGAAAAAGGGATTATTGTCCAGATAACGGTGACCGACCGTGAAGCTGAGGTCCTGGCTGGCGAGAAAATGCACATCCGTGTTGACTTGGGTGAAGCCGGTGCTGACGAGGGGGATTTGGGTGTCCATGCGGAAATAGACCCAGGAGAGCGGCATGTAGGTGAGCTGATTGCAAAAATTCGAGAATGCCCCCTCGGTGGGTATGCCCGGGTAGTTTGGAGATTGCAGATTCGCATTAAAAAACGTGTCCATCGTCATCAGGTTAAACGTCGTATCGTCGCGGCGGGTTTGGAGCGTGTTGCGAACGCCGAAGCGCCAGATGGTCCAGTTGGGAATGGCGTCCAGGGTGGTGAATTGGGGAAAGGTGATGGGCGGCAGTTCGGTGGTGGGCGTCAGGCGGTCGAATTGCAGGATACCGTTGGGATTCTCGCCGGTTTTGACGAAAGAGAGGTCCGTGTAAGGTTGGACCACATGGCGCAATCCATCGAGCCCCCACGAGTGCGACTGAATGTTTTCCCATTCGCGTGAGAATTTGAAGGAGGACTCGACTCCTGCGTTGAACACCGGGCGAAAAACGGAGCCACCCGATTTGCGCTGGAGCAGGGTCTCCACATTCTGGCGCAGGTCGAGGCCGGCAGATTGTTGCAGGGTATCGAGTGTGCTCTCGGCTCCCGAGGAGTAGTAAGTGCCCCGGAGACCCACGCGCGGAATCACCGAAAGCCAACCGCCGTAGGTTTGGGGCAGGGAAAGCTGGTGGAAGGTGTCAAAGCGGAAGGCATTATAGCTGTTGAGCAGTGCGCTGGTGGTGACGGGATGCAGGGCGTCGGTGTTCGAGATGGTGCCGAAATCGCGGGCAAGGCGGGCGACACCGCTTTCGCTTTCGTAAAAGATCGGGGATTCGCACAGCGGGATATTAAAGAGCGGTTGCCGCGTCACATCCAGGGCGAGTTCGGGCAGCCGCTCTGTGGTGTCGAAAAAATTGTTGGCTTGAAACCGCGCGATGCCGGTGAGGGTGTATTTCTCGTCCCATTGCGTCAGCGAGACCATGTTGTCCGGCTGGGGATTGGTATGGTATTCGCTGGGGAAGAAGTCGCGCAGAAACCGATAGTCGCTCAGTTTATTGATGTCGGCATTGGCGTAAATATCCTCGGTAAGATAAGTGCGGCTTTGCAGGGAAAGCCGATAGCGGCTGGAGCTGACAGGGGCAATGGCTTGGGCTGTGTGGTTGATGTTGCTACCGGTGTCCTCGGTGTAATAGCTCTGGAAATGGGCCCAGCTTTTGTCCTCGGGGCCGAACTTGCTCTTGGTTTCAAACCCGACCGCCACGCCGCGCTGGGAACGCAGATCCAATTGGAAGATGCCGTGGGTGTTGTCGTTGATGGGGATGCCGTAGCGATTGAGCACGAAGGCGCCCCAATCACTGCTGTAGCCCGGGGTGAAACTGAAGCCGGCTTCCTCCTTGAGCGACTGGTAGATGTAAGGGAACCAGAAAACCGGTGTGTTGCCGACATACATGGAGACATTACTCAGGGTGACGTAATCGTTCGGATGAATGCGGGCATTGCCAGCCTTGAAATGGTAGTCCGGCTTGCTGGAGTCGCTGGTGGTGACGATGGCGTTCTTTGCCTCATACCCGGTGCCCACATCCAACGAGTTGACTGTTTCTCCCTTGGTGAAGAACGGGCTCATGCTGGAGCGGAACTCCGAGGTGCGCAGCAGCTTGGTTTCAAGATTGAACAGGGTGCGATCCCCCTCCACCAGTTTTCCGTCGCGGTAGAGCCGCACGTTGCCTATGGCGAGCACATCACGGGTTTCGGGATTGTATTGGACGTAATCCGCGTAAATCGAGGTGGTTCCGTAATGGATGACCACGTTGTTTTCCGCCACTGCGACCCCGCCGATAAAACGGGTTTCGCCATCCGCGGTGATCTCGATGGGGATGTCCCCAAAGCTCCCAAACTGCGCCCGGGCGTTGGCAACGCTCAAGAGCATCAGGACGAGAAGCAGAAAGCGGTTCTTCATGGAGGGTGCGACCCTAGCCAAGGTGCTTCCAGATTGCCAAGAATAAATCAGGGTTTCACTGAGATTCCGGGGCGGGTTTAAACGGGGCAAACTTCACTGCTTGCTGTGAACCCAGACGCTATTGACCAGTCCCAACCCAAAGAAGATGACGAACACGAAGGATCCGCTGTAGCTGATCAGGGGGAGGGGAACGCCGGTGACCGGCATTAAAGAGATGTTCATGCCGATATTTTGGAACGTGTGCGCAAACAGCAGGGAGAAGACGCCGACGCAAAGCAGCAGCCCCAAGCGGTCGGCAGCCCGGGACGCCACGTGCAAGCAGGTGCCCAGGAGCAGGGCGAAGGCTCCGACGAGCGTCGCGCCTCCGATAAACCCCCATTGTTCACCGATGGCGGAAAAGATATAGTCGTTGGGAACCGTCGTCCGGGGGACGTACCCGAGCTCCACCTGGCTGTCTTTGGCCAGGAAACCCTTGCCTGCCCAGCCGCCGCTCCCGATGGCGATGAGGCATTGGTTGATGGCCCAAGCGGAGCCTTGGGAGTCGATTTCGGGGTCAATGAACGCGACGATGCGCGCCTGCTGATAAGGCTTGAGCTTGAAATGGTACGCGAGCGGTATGGCGGTGGCAGCCAGCAGAAAGATGACCAGGAGATAGCGCAGGGGCAATTGGGCGATAAAGAGCATCGAGAAGACCACCGGGATCCAGACGAGGCATTCCCCCAGGTCGGGTTGGATGAGAATAAGCAGCGCGGGCGCGCCGGAAAGCAGCCCGCAGGCGCACAGTTTGCCCAGGGGGTGCATTTTGGGGAACTGCGTCAGGAAAAACGCGAGGATGAGGATGCCCGAGAGGACCGCGAGTTGTGCGGGCTGGAAGATCAGGGGGCCGAGCTTGAGCCAACAGCGAGCGCCGTCCTTGGTGACGCCGATGACCAGTGTCAGGATCAGGAAAACCATGGAAATCGCGTACATCGGCAGCGCCCCTTTGCGGACCCATCGGTAATGGAAAAGGCTGGTCACCACAAAAACGACCGTGCTGATGCCGACCCACACGGCTTGTTTGCGCCACATGGTGGAGTAGGCCGGGTTCTCCCGCATATAGGTGCAACTGTAGATGGCCACGACCCCAAAAACCGCCAGCGCGAGCATGATCGCAAAGAGAATCCAGTTCATCCCTAAAAATTTGCGGAGCCAGGGTGTCATTGAGTTTCAGCGAAGCGGTATATTTTTGCAGTCCGCCTTTTGCCGACATGAGAATCGTTTGCTGCGGGCTTGCCGAACGGCTCGAGAATCGCAATGTTTAGCGCTTCCATGCATTTGTCGCCCGATCAACCTCTCGCCGGTATCCTCGCTCCCCTGTTTGCCCTCCGCTCGGAAAATGACCTTGGAATCGGGGATACCGAGTCGTTGCGCGAGTTTGCGGATTGGGCGCTTGAAAACGGGTTTCGGCTCGTGCAATTGCTGCCCATCAACGAAACTGGCAACGATAACTCCCCCTACAACGCGATTTCCTCGGTGGCGATTGATCCTTGCACGCTGGCCCTTTCGCCAGAGGCCGTTCCCGAACTCACCGAGGAAGCCTATGAAGCGGTGCTTGCCGGGGTTTCACTCAAATCCCTGCGCACCGGGCCGGTGAAATACCGCGAGGTGAAGCCGCTCAAGCGCCGTTTGCTGGAGAAAGCGTTTGAGACTTTTATCGAGACCCACTGGAAAAACAAGACGGCTCGGTGCCGGAAATTCCGGGCATGGGTCAAAGAGCAGGCGGGCTGGCTGGAGGGATACGCGCTTTTTCGCGCGTTGATGGATGAAAATGGCGGCTCGGAGATGTGGGACACCTGGCCCGCCCCGCAACAGACGCTCGAAAGCGCGCTCGCGTGGCTCACCGTTCAAAGGGCGGCGGTGCGCCGGGCGTTGGAGATCAAGATGCGCTATTTCCAATACGTGCAGTGGCTCGCCTTTAGCCAATGGCGCGAGCTCAAGGCCCACTGTGACAGCAAAGGGATCGCGCTGATGGGGGATGTGCCGATTGGCGTGAGCTACTACAGTAGCGACGTCTTTTGTTGTCCGGAGATTTTCAACCTGGGCTGGTCGGGCGGCGCCCCGCCGGAAAAAGTGTTCAAGAGCGATCCGTTTACCGAAAAATGGGGCCAGAATTGGGGCGTGCCGCTGTACCGCTGGGACGTCTTGCGCGCAACGAATTTTAGCTGGTGGAGGCAGCGCGTGCAGCGGGTGCGCGAAATTTTCCACCTCTTCCGCATCGACCACGTGCTCGGGTTTTACCGCATGTACGGGTTCCCGTGGCGGCCATCGCGCAATGCCGAGTTTCTCCCGCTCTCCGAAGACGAAGCGCGTGCGCGGACTGGCGGTGCATTGCCCCATTTCACTCCGCGCGACGATTCGACGTACGAAAACCGGGAGGCGAATCGGCGCGACGGCGAGGAATACCTCCGCGCGCTGTTGGAGGAAGTGGGCGAGCATCGCTTGATTGGGGAAGACCTCGGCGTGGTGCCCGATTATGTGCGCCCGAATCTCACCTCGCTGGGCATCGCCGGATTCAAAATCCCGCAATGGGAGCGCCAGCCCAACTGGCACCTTGTGCGGGGCCACGATTACCAGCGGCTTTCCATCGCCACCTATGCGACGCACGACCATCTGCCGCTCGCAGCTTTTTGGGAACAGATGTGCGCCGCCGCGCAATCCGGAGACGGCCACCAGCGTTGGGAATTGGAGCAACTCTGCGGGTTCGCGGGGTTTGGCATCGACAGCCCGAGGCCAATGACGGACGCCATTCATGAAGCGTTGCTCGCGGGGCTTTTCCAGTGCAACTCCTGGCTGGCGATTGTCATGATCACCGACGTTTTCGCCGAGACCAAACGCTTCAATGTTCCCGGGGCGGTGGCTGATTCCAACTGGAGCGAGCGGATGGCGCGCACTCCGGCCCAATGGCGCAGAGACAAGGCGCAAGCAGGCAAGTTGAAGCGGATCGCCGCGCTGATCAAGGCAAGCGGGCGATAGGGCACGGACGCTGGAAAAAGTGCTCTCGTTAAGAAAGTGCTCTCGTTGAAGAAAAGCGCCTCCAACGCGCTCACCCCAACGGGGTGGCAGACACACGCAAGCTATCTGCCACCCCTTTGGGGTGAGACGATTGCTTTTGAAAAACCGGGGGTGTCGCTGCGCTCAACCCCCGGCTATTTTCTGGGAACCCTTTGGGTTCCCGATTTGCGGCAACCCTGGTGCGAATCGCGCTCGGAGCACTCGATCCACCTTTGCGTTCTTTGCGGCCTTTGCGCGAGGTCTTCGGGCGGATTTGAGGTTATTCGCCGGTTTCCGCTTCGATCTCGTCGATCATCTTCTTGAGGAGCGTCACCATTTCGCGATTGAGCGGCAGGGAGACGTCGCCGGGATTAATCACGGCACCCGCGCAGTCCGGTTGCGAGAGGATGAATTCCCAGGCTTCCGGCCCGGTGAGCACCATGGCGGAGACGTTCTCCTTGGTCCACGCCTTGAGGGCGGCTTCGTCGGTGAAGAGCGGCAGGAATTCCTCCTCGTTTTCGTCCATGCAAACGAGGACCTGCATGGAGCCTTCCTCGGTTGCGGCGGCGTTGGCGGATTCTGCGAAAACAGGAACCAGATAAAGCCCCCGCTGCAATTCCAGGGTGAGGTCCTGCTGCGCTTCTTCCGAGGCGTCTTTGGAAATGTTTTGGATGGCCGCGAGGATCGCGGGGTTTTCGATCGGCTCGTCTTCGGTATGGCAATGTTCCGAGCCGCAGCAACATTCGTGTTCGTCCTCTTCCTCGTCGCAATCGCAATTTTCGCAGTCGCCTTCGCAATCGCACTCGCCATCGGCGGGATTGACGTCCATGCCGTCGTATTCGACCCCTTCGAACTTGGCGGCAAGCGCTTCGAGTTCGGCGTTTAGAGCAAAAAGGGATTCCGGCGTGTGTTTTTCGAGCCGTTCGGCTTGGAGAATGAAGATCGGTTCGTCGTCGCTTTCGAAAACTTCGGAGATGTCGAAATTGCGTTCACCGAGGGTTTTGGCAAGGGAGTCCAGCACTTCGGGGTTGGGCGCCACAAAATAATAGCCCCAGAGCATTTCGCCGTCGAGATTCCAGTCGGTTTCTTTATGAAGCCCGGCGAACATTTCCTGAAGTTGTTGGAGAGTGATGGTTTCCATGGGTCGGGAACCTCGCAGCAAGGCGCGCAAATGGCAATCTGGAAAATGGGGGAAGCGCTTTTTTGACAAAAACGCCATAAATCTCGATCTAAGATTCTCCCAATGCGCGCAGCCGCTGCGCGGAGACCGGCTGCGCGGTGCCGAGTTCCTGGGCAAAGAGGCTGACGCGGAATTCTTCCAGGAGCCAGCGATAGGCTTCCCGGCGTTCCGGTGGCGCGCTCTTTTCAAACGCGCCGCCGGGCAGGAACGGCGACAGAGGTTTGGCTTTCTCTGCATCCTTGGATAGATGCAACGGGCTGATGGAGGCGCGTTCGGCCCGTAATTGCATGGCGCGGAGATAACGCGGGAGATGTTGCAATTGCGGGTGGGGCGTGTGGGCGAGGAATTTGAAAAGAGAGGAACACACTTCCCTAAGCCCAAGGGCTTAGGATTTACCGACCTCGACGGGTGGGGGTTCGGGGGCGGGTTTGCACTTGGCCGATGCCTTCAAGAGGGAGCCAGCCACGAAGCGGGCCGTGATTTTGCGGGCGGCCGTCTTGGCCACCTCTTTGAGCATCTGGGCCTCGATATAGGCCACGGCTACGGCGGGGAGTTGAGCCAGGCCGAGGACGGCCAGGCGTTGGCGGATGACGCTGGAAAA